>JAEWKL010000190.1 GCA_023386115.1 Pseudomonadota bacterium | reverse complement strand
GCCCGCCGGGACCCGGTTGGCCGCCGCCAGCCGGCATCGCGGCGGCGCCGCCGGTCACCCCGTCGATCTTGTTGGCGAGGTTGACCTGCTCGTTGACCTCCGCCCGTGCGAACCGCTTCACCCGCGGGTTGCCGGTCTTGGCGAAAGCGTCGCGCGCGGTGTTCTCGAGGAAGAGGCCGCCCTTGGTGGCCATCGCCAGGTAGACAGGCGTCGGCATGGCGCCGGCCGGTATCGGTTGCGCCACGGCGGTGCGGGTGACCGCGAGAGCAGCCGTGGCGGAGAGCATGCTGACCAGGACGTCGCGACGAAGCATGGATGTGGCTCCTATGAAGGGCACGCATCCCGGCGCTCGCGGGCCCGGATGCTCGGGGGGAGTAAATTTCTCGCCCGGCCGACGTTCCGTTCCACCACTTCCCAGATCGCGACCGCGGCGATATCGCGCAGGCTCGGCGGGAGCCTCCGTCGCCTCAGGCCCGCCGGGGCCAGGGTTCCGGACGTGTCCGCCGGGTCCAGCGCCGCCACGGCCGGCTCATCAGCACGAAGGCCAGCACCACGCCGGCGGCATACCAGGCGTGCATGCTCTCGTAGCCGCCCTCCGGCGTCCAGGCGAAGCCGCCCAGGAACACGTAGGAGACGGCGGCCGCCAGGGTGCGGAAGGCGAGCAGCCAGGGATGCTGCAGGATCGGGTCACCGTTGAAGACCGCGACCCCGAGGCCCGTCAGGGCGAAGAGCAAGCCGCCCAGCGGCAGGCCGAGGAACAGCGAGAGCACGGCGCGCAGGAACAGCCCCGGCCAATCGCGGCGGGTTCGGGCGGGTGGAGGGGCGTTGGTCACGGGCGTGTTCGGCATGCGGCTTTCGGCGCTGGCGGGCCGCGCGAGGGCGCGGTCGTGACGGGACAAGCGTCCAGCGTGTAGCGCAATCCGCGCCGTTCGCTCCAGGGTGTCGCGCGGTCAGCCGGTCAGGTTCGTTGGGCCCGGCTCCGCGGCGGCTGCCACTGCGTATCCCGGTAGAGGTTTGCGACCCGGCAGGTCAGGCCCGCCGAGGGGATCGCGAGGTCGCCGTCTAGACTGGGCAGCAGCCGGCTGGCCAGCCACCGGCATCGCCGGCACGCACCGTCACCGGCACGCGCCCCTGCTCCACGACGGGGATGGCCCGGCAGGGGCCGTGCTCTCGGCAGAGCCTGACCTTCACGTCGATCCAACGCGCGCCGCTGACGGGCGTCCGGTCCTCATCGCTGCTCGAGACCACCTCGGCGAGAAGGGAGGAAGCATCGGTGAGACGCTTCCCCCCGACCGCATCGTCGCAAGCGGCCACTGCCACATCGGGCTCCGGCTTGTCGGCCCTGTTCCGCGTCGTCGACCAGCCTCCGCAGGGTGGTCGCGATGACGTCACGCTCCATCAGGGGCGGCGGCATCATGACCGGAGCCGCTTCGATCGGGTCCCAGCGCTGGTGGTCCGGCCGTTCCGCCTGGAAGGCGCGGAATTCCGTCCCCGGCCTCGGGGAGGCGTCAGGCGACCGCCGCGACAGGCATGGCTCCGCTCCTCCTCCGACAGGCTCGGGGTATCACCCTGAGCCTGCGGGTCGCCCGGGCAGCGGAGGCCGCCCCGCTCAGGTCTCCAGCTCGCTGTCCCAGTACAGGTAGTCGATCCAGGTGTGGTGGTACTGGCGGTGGTCGAATTCCGGCTGGCGGCGATGCAGTTCGTGGCGGCTCGGCCGGCGCGGCTCGTTGAGGAGGGGCATCTCGGCCTCCTCCGGGGTGCGGTTGGCCTTGCGCAGGTTGCACGGGCTGCAGGCCGCGACGACGTTCTCCCAGCTCGACTGGCCGCCGCGGGAGCGCGGCACCACGTGATCGAAGGTCAGGCCGCCGGAGGGCAGGCGCAGGCCGCAATACTGGCACGAGAACGTGTCGCGCAGGTAGATGTTGTAGCGCGTGAAGGCGGGGCTGCGCGCCATGGCGACGTAGCTCTTGAGCGCCACCACGCTCGGCACCCGCAGGGAGCGGCTGGGGGAGCGGGCCTCGACGTCGTAGCTCGCCACCAGGGTGACGCGGTCGAGGAACAGGGCCGTGAACGCATCCTTCCACGACCACAGCGAGAGCGGATTGTACGAGAGCGGCCGGTAATCCGCGTTGAGCACGAGGGTTTGAAGGTCCAGCATCATCCTGCCCTGGCGACGGGCCGACCGCAGCGAGGGGAGCCGGCCTGATGCCGGTCCTCGCATTGCTCGCCAGGAGAGGGGATGGGGACCATCGCCTATCCTCCGAGCCGGTCGGGGAGAGTGGGGGGACACGGCGGATGCCCGCCACGGCCGCTCGGGGAGCGGACGCCGGGGGGCGCGGCCGGGATGCGATCCGGGCGCCGTCTGGGCTGCTGATGAGGGGCGGTCACCGACATCCTCCCGCAGCAGAACGAAAAGGCCGAGTCCATTGGGGCTTAGTCTAATAGCAGCATGACAGGGTTGTGAAGGTTTCGGGCCGGGGCGTCTCGTCACGCCTCACACGAATCTGCCGCCCCCAGGATTCGGGCCCGAATCTCTGTCTCGCTCCGCGTCCCGAGCCCCTGTCCCGGTCCCTCGCGGCGGAGGCCGCCGGGGCTCGGCACCGATTTTCGCCCCATTGATCCGCGATGCCGCGGCCCGCCTCCGAGTCCCCGTCCGGTTTCCTCGTCCGGGCGGATGACCTAGGTAGACGGCTCGAACCGACCCATCGCGAGGGAAGCCGACCGCTTCCGCCGGGCTGCCTCGTCATGGCCAGGCCGGGCTGCCGGGAGACGAGCCATAAGACGCGGGTGAGAAGGATTGCGCATGAGACAGCTTCGCCGATGGACGATCGCCCTGGCGGCCGCGCTGCTGAGCCCCGGGCTCGCGGCGGCGCAGGGACACGTGGCGAAGCCGGAGCGGGCCGCGGTCGCGCAGGCGCCTGCACCGGCCGGCAAAGGCGACACCAAGCCTGCCCAGCCCGCCGCCGGCCAGACTCCCGCCGCGCCCGCGGAGCCGCCCAAGGAAGCCCCCAAGCCGCCGCCGCAGACCCCGATCTCCGAGCAGATCAAGCAGATCCGCGCCCAGCTCGACGCCGAGAAGGCCGACCTCGACCAGCGCGAGCAGGCCCTGACCCACCGCGAGCTGAACAAGGACGACCTCGTCCTCTTGCGCGAGGGCATCCCGCCGGTGGCCGACCGGCTGCGCCAGGTGGTCGATCATCTCGGGCCGCGGCTGGAGGCGGCCAAGGAGCGGCTGAACCAGCTCGGGCCGAAGCCGAAAGAGCCGGAGGGCGCCGACGTGGCGCAGGAGCGGGCCCAGCGCGAGGCCGGGGTCGCCGAGATCGACGACACCCTGCGGCTCGCCCGCTCGCTCTTGGTCCAGAGCGAGCAGATCACCGACCAGATCAGCAACCGCCGCCGCGCCGCCTTCACCCGCGCCCTGTTCGAGCGCACCGACGGCCTGGTGAGCCCGAACCTGTGGATGCGCGCCACCAGCGATTATTCCCGCGACCTGCGGGCGCTGAAATCCTCCCTCGACGACTCGGTCACCCAGGTCCAGCGCCGGGGCACGGTCTTCACCCTGTTCCTGCTCGCGCTCGCGATCGGCGTCTCGGTGGCGCTCTATGTCGGGCGCCGGCACATCGCCCCGCGGATCGGCCACCGCTCGTCCAAGACCGCGCAGCCGACCCGCTACGCCCGGGTGATGGCGGCCTGGCGGGTCTTCCTCGTCGGCGCGGTCCCGGCGGTGCTCGGCAGCTTCCTCGTCGGCTACACCCTCGACGTGACCGAGCTCCTGCCCGTGCGCCTGCTGCCGGCGGCCCACCGGATCGTCGCCTCGCTGGCCTTCGTGGCGGTGGTCGAGGCGATGGCCGACGCCCTGCTCTCGCCCGACCGCCCGGCCTGGCGCCTCGTCGCGATGACCGACGCCACCGCCGAGCGGCTGAACCGCCTGGTCATCGCCATCGCGTCGGTGATCGCGGTCGGCCGCACCATCGAGGGGCTGAACGAGGGCATCTCGGTCAGCCTGCCGATCACCATCGTCACCAAGGGGGTCTTCGCCGCGGTCGTGGCCGTCGTCCTGGCCGAGGGCCTGCGCCGGTTCGCGGCCCGCGCCGAGACCGACGAGGCCTGCCTCGGCCCCTACATCGCCGCCGACTCGACCGCCGGCATCGGCGGCCCCCTGCGCATCCTCGGCTGGATCGTCGTGGTGGGGATCGGCGTCTCGGCGCTGGTCGGCTACATCGCCCTCTCGTCGTTCCTGATCGACCAGCTGATGTGGACCGCGATCGCCGCGGCCATCCTCTACCTGGCGATCTCGAGCGTCGACGCCGTGGTCGCTTCCGCCCTCCAGGACGATTCCCGCATCGCCACGGCGCTCCAGGCCAATACGGGCCTGCGCAAGCGCTCGCTGAACCAGATCGCGGTGCTGATCTCGGGCTTCGTCCGGGTGCTGCTGCTCACCGCCGCCGGGGTGCTGCTGCTCGCCTCCTGGGGCGTGGATTCGACCGACATCTTCACCTGGGCGCAGGCCGCGTTCTTCGGCTTCACCGTCGGCGGGGTGACGATCTCGCTCTCGACCATCGCCATCGCGATCGGGCTGTTCACGCTGGGCCTCGCCATCACCAAGGCGGTGCAGCGCTGGCTCGAGAACACCTACCTCCCGGCCACCGACCTCGATCCGGGCCTGCGCAACTCGATCTCGACGGTGAGCGGCTATGTCGGCTTCCTGCTCACCATCGCGCTGGCCTTCTCCTATCTGGGCCTGAGCCTGGAAAAACTCACCATCGTGGCCGGCGCCCTGTCGGTCGGTATCGGCTTCGGCCTGCAATCGATCGTCAACAACTTCGTCTCCGGCCTGCTGCTGCTCTGGGAGCGGCCGATCCGGGTCGGCGACCTCGTGGTGATCGGGGACAACGAGGGCTATGTCCGTCGCATCAGCGTGCGCTCGACCGAGATCCAGACCTTCGACCGCTCGGCCGTGATCGTGCCGAACTCGAACCTGATCTCCGGCGTGGTGAAGAACCGGGTCCGCGGCGACCGCACCGGCCGGGTCTCGATCACCGTCAGCGTCCTGCGCAACCAGGACCCGGTCCACGCCGCCGAGCTGATCGTTGCCTGCGCCAAGGCCCATCCGGACGTGCTCAAGGAGCCGCCGCCCCGGGTGGTGTTCCGCAAGATCGGCGATCCGTTCCTCGAATTCGAGCTGATCGCGATGATCACCGATGTGGGCTCGCAGCTGAAAGTGCAGAGCGACCTCAACTTCGCGGTCTTCAAGACCTTGTCCGAGGGGGGTCTCATCCCCAATCTCGGACCCGGATCGAGCATCGTCACGGTTCAGGGACTGGATGCCATGCAGGACGCCATGGGGCAGATCGCCCGCATGGCGAGTCCTGCCGCCTTCCGCCCCGAGGCCCGCAACGAGCCCGAGGCCGAGCGTCGCCGAACCCCCGAGACCGTGCCGTGAACCTCCGCCCCGCCGCGCTGAAGCGCTTCGCCCTCACGAGGGTGGCCTTGCTCGCCCTGCCGTTCGCCCTCGCCGCCTGCTCGGCGACCGAGGCGACGCGGGTCTCGACCGGGGCGGCGGGACCGAGCCTGTACTGGCCGATGTCGGCGGCCGGCGCACAGATCGACGCGGGCGCCGCCCGCGACATGATCGCCGCCTACCGCCGCAACAAGGGTCTGCCGCCGCTCGCCCTCGATCCCGGCCTCCAGCGCCTCGCCGAGACCGAGACCGCCGCGATGGCCGCCGCCGGCCGCCCGAGCCAGGCCGACATCGTCAAGACGGTGGCGGCCCGGATGGGCTACCCGGAGCCGGCCGCCAACCTCTCGGCCGGTTACCACACCCTGGCCGAGGCGTTCTCGGGCTGGCGCGACAGCCCGTCCCACAATGCCGTGATGCTCGATCCCGCGGCGACCCGGATGGGGATCGCGACGGCCTATGCGCCGGGGTCGAAGTACAAGGTGTACTGGGCGCTGCTGGTGGCGAAGTAGGCCGCCGGCCGACCGTCAAGCCGTTCGTCCGGTCGGCCGCATTCCTTCCCCTCCGCAAGGATGGCAGTCCCAAGGATATTGGTCCCGAGGATGCTGCTCCTCCGTGCGTGTCCGGTTCTCCCGGGATTGCGGCGCATGTGACCGAGGGTTTCTGCGCGTGTCCCATGCGTCGTCATGCCGGGCATTAAGGATCCGTTCGCCTTGCGGCCGGGCTGGAGTTTCTCGAGCGGCCTCTCTTGCCATACGTCATATCTCCGATTGGAGAGATGACGTATGGCGACGCAGCCGCATTTCCGCGACGCGATCTGGGACGACTACGAGACCGAGGAGCCGCGTCGCGACACCCGTTCCTTGGGGCCGTTCGTGCGCGTCGGCATCGCTCTGGTCGTCGTGGCCCTGGCCGTCCTGGCCGTCTCGAAGCTCTAAGCAGATTTTGCAAAAGCGGCTGCCGGTTTTGCGACGAAGGTCCGCGATCAACGGGAACCTAAGCGGGTGAAGCGCTGGCGTGCCAGCGCAAGTCTGCCTAGACTCGTCTTCGACGAAGCCGGGGCCG
>JAEWKL010000180.1 GCA_023386115.1 Pseudomonadota bacterium | reverse complement strand
GCCGGCCGGCGCCGGGACGGCAGGGCCACGACCTCGCCGCGAGGCGGGGGGGGCGCGGGGGCCGGATCCGATGCCGGCACGGAGGCGAGCGCCGGCCGGGCCGGCTCGTCAGGAGTCTCCTGGGGCTTGGGGGCGCTCATCTTGGGGGCGCTCATGCGGCCTGCCTCGTCTGCTGGTTCCACAGGTGGCGGTAGGTCGTGCAGGAGGTGAGCAACTGGTCGTGGCGCCCGGTCGCGACGAGGCGGCCACCGTCGATCACCAGGATCGCATGGGCGTCGACCAGGGTGGCGAGGCGGTGCGAGACGATCAGCACCGTGCGGCCCCGGGCGATCCGGCGCAGGTTGCGCCGGATGATCGCCTCGCTGTCGGGATCGAGCGCGCTCGTCGCCTCGTCGAGGATCAAGAGCCGCGGATCGGTGACGAGGGCGCGGGCGATGGCCAGCCGCTGGCGCTGGCCGCCCGACAGGTTGGAGGCGTTCTCCTCCAGCATCGTCTCGAAGCCCCGCGGCAAGCGCTCGATGAACTCGTCGGCGCCGGCGGCGCGGGCGGCCTCGGCGATCTCCTCGAAGCTCGCCGAGGGCTTGGCCGCGGCGATGTTCTCCCGCACCGTGCCGCGGAACAGGAAGCTGTCCTGGAGCACGACGCCGACCTGGCGGCGTAAATGCGCGAGATCGATCTCGCGGATGTCGTGCCCGTCGAGGCGCACCAGCCCCTGCTGCACCGGATAGAGGCGCTGGATCAGCCGGGTGATCGTGGTCTTGCCCGAGCCGCTGCGCCCCACCACCCCGACGATGCTGCCGGCCTCGAGCGTGAAGGACACCGAATCGAGGGCCGGCGGCCGGTCCGGCCCGTAGGCGAAGCGCACGTCCTCGAAGGTGATCTCGCCGCGCACCGGTGGGCACAGGCCCCGGCTCGTCCCTTCCGCTTCCGGCGCCCGGTTCATCACCTCGCCGAGCATCCGCACCGAGAGCGCGACCTCCTGGTACTCGTGCACCATGGTGAGCATCTGCACGAGGGGGCCGGAGACGCGGCCGGCCAGCATGTTGAAGGCGACGAGCGCGCCGACCGTCATCGTGTGGTCGAACACGTCGAGGGCGCCGAGCGCGATGATCGCCACGGAAGTGAGCTTTTCGAGCAGCCCCGTCGCGGCCTGCGCGACGGCCGAGATCCGTTCGACGCCGTAGCGCATCTGCACGGCCTGGGCCGAGGCGTCCTCCCACTGCCGGCCCTGCAGCGGCTCCATCGCCAGCGACTTGATGGTGCGCATGCCCTGGACCGATTCGACCAGCAGCGCCTGGCGCTCGCCCTCGGCGTCGTAGAGCGCCTGGAGCCGGCGCCGGAACGGCCCGATCAGGGCCGCGATGGTGAGCGCGACGAGGCCGGTGAAGACCAGCACCACCAGGGTCAGCTTCGGGCTGTAGAGCAGCAGCACCGGCACGAAGACCAGGAGCGAGCAGGCGTCGAGCGCCGTGGTGAGGAGGCGCCCGGTCAGGAATTCCCGCACCCGCGAGGCCTGCTGCATGTGCTTGACCAGGATGCCCGCCGGCACCTGCTCGAAATGGGCGAGCGGCAGGCCGAGGAGATGGGCGAAGGTCTTCACCGCGACGCGGATGTCGATGCGGTTCGAGGCGTAGAGCAGCAGGTAGCGCCGCAGATAAGTGAAGCACGCCTCGAAGACCAGCGCCAGCACCACGCCGCCGGCCAGTACCGTGAGGGTGGCATAGGATTCGTGGGTCAGCACCCGGTCGATGACGAGCTGCGAGAACAGCGGCACCGCGAGGCCGACGGCGTAGAGCGCCAGCGCCGCCACGATGACGTCGGAGAAGAGCCGGCGCTGGCGCAGGATCTCGGGGATGAACCACAGGAGCCCGAACGGCCGGCGCCCGGCGGGCGTGCGCCGCCGGGCCTTGGGGCGCATCAGCAGCACCTCGCCGCCCCAGGCGGCGCAGAAGGCGGGTTCGTCGAGGAGGAACGGCTCGTGCCGGGCAGCCTTCGGGTCGAACACGATCAGGCGCGGCGTCTCGGCGTTCCGGTCGGTGCCGGTGACGACGACCCAGTTGCCGTTCCTCAGATGCGCGAGAGCCGGGAAGGCGCCGCCGAGATCGGTGAGGCTCCGGAAGGACAGGCGGGTGCGGCCGGCCCGGAGGCCGACCTCCCGCGCCATCCGGGTCAGGCGCGGGGTCGAGACCGCCTCGTCCCCCACCGCGTAGGCATGGGCGAGGCGCTCGGAATCGAGGTCGACGCCGTGGTGGCGCGCGACGGCGACGAGGCAGTGCAGTCCGGTATCCACGGCGGCGCCCAAGCTTTTTTTGGAGGATCAGGAGAAGTTCGGCGAGGTGTTGCGGCCCGGGCGGGCGCCCGCGAAGGGCACGGCGTCCCTCGGCTGCTGGCCCGGATGGATGACGCCGGATTCGATCAGGCTGTTCTTGACCTGCTGCATCAGGTCGGCGGCGTTGGCGAAGGCATCGGCCGGCAAGATCAGGCGCTGGCGCAAGACCGGCACCGGGTTGCCGTTCGCGTCGCGCTCGGACGGCGACAGGCTCATCAGGTCGACCCGGACGATCGAGCCGGTCACGGTGATCTCGCTGATGCCGTCCGTGTAGGTTTCGGTGATCATGGATGGTCTCCTTGAGGACAAGATTTACGCGGCCGCCGACGGGTTGAAGACGACGTCGACCCAGTAATTCGTCTTGTTGTAGGTGTTGGTCGGGAACAGGCTGGAGCTGCCATAGGCATAGACGCCGTTGCCGGTCGACGGCGCGGTGAGCGGGCCGCTCGTCACCGCGCTGGCGAAGCCGTTGGCGGTCTGCGAGTAGCGGCCGGTATTGGTGTGATAGGACGCCGTGTAGGTGGCGCCCGGGGTGAGGGCGACCGGGTTCGAGAAGGTGGCGGTCTGCCAGCCGCTCGCCGTCTCGTTGGTGAAGGTCGCGGTCGCGATCTTCTGCCCGGTGCTCGACCACAGCGTGCCGGTATGCGTCCCGGTATCCTGGGTGCCCTTGTAGAACTTGACCGCGCTCACCGTCCCGGCGCTGGAGGCCTGGAACTGCACGCCGAGCTCGACCGGGTTGAGGTCGTTGGTGTTGGTCGCCGCCGGCGTCGAGGACGAGGAGAACAGGCTGACCGCGCCGGTGCTGGGCGCGAGCACCGTGAGGGCGACGCTCGCCGACGAGGTGCCGCCGCGGCCGTCCGAGATCGCGTAGGTGAAGCCGGCCGATCCCGTGTAGTTGGCGGTCGGCGTGAAGGTGATGGTGGCGGCCTGGCTGTTGAGGGAGACGGTGCCGTTGCTCGCCCCGCTGACGCTCGTCACCGTCAGGGCGTCGCCGTTCGGGTCGGTGTCGTTGGCGAGAAGCGTCGAGGCCGCGAAGGTGACGGCGGTGTCTTTCGTCACCGCCGGGCCAGTGTCGTTGACGGCGACCGGCGCCTGGTTGGCGGCGGTGCCGCTCGGGTTGAAGACGACGTCGACCCAGTAGTTGGTGTTCTGGAAGGTGTTGGTCGGGAACAGGCTGGAGCCGCCATAGGCGTAGACGCCGTTGCCGGAGGACGGCGCGGTGAGCGGGCCGTTCGTCACCGCGCTCGAGAAGCCGTTGGCGGTCGTCGAGTAGTGGCCGGTATTGGTGTGGTAGGACGCCGTGTAGGTCGCGCCCGCCGTCAGCGCGACCGGGTTCGAGAAGGTGGCGGTCTGCCAGCCGCTCGCGGTCTCGCCGGTGAAGGTCGCGGTGGCGAGAACCTGGCCCGTGCTCGACCACAGCGTGCCGGTATGCGTCCCGGTATTCTGGCTGCCCTTGTAGAACTTGATCGCACTGACGGTACCGGCGCTGGAGGCCTGGAACTTCACCCCGAGCTCGACCGAGCCGGTGTCGCTCTCGTTGGCGACCGCCGGGGTCGACGAGGCGGAGAACAGGCTGACCGGGGCGGTGCCGGGGGCCGAGACGGTGAGCGCCACGCTGGCCGACGAGGTGCCGCCGCGCCCGTCCGAGATCGCGTAGGTGAAGCTGGCCGGGCCCGTATAGCCGGTGGTCGGCGTGAAGGTGACGGTGGCGTTCTGGATGTTGAGGGAGACGGTGCCGTTGCTCGCCCCGCTGACGCTCGTCACCGTCAACGGGTCTCCGTTCGGGTCTGTGTCGTTGGCGAGCAGGGCCGAGGTCGCGATGGTCGTGGCGGTGTCTTTCGTCACCGCGATGCCGGTATCGTTGACGGCGGTCGGGGCCTGGTTCGTCGTGGTGCCGCCGGAATTGAACAGGACGTCGACCCAGAAATTGGTGTTGTTGAAGGTCTGGGTCGGGAACTGGCTCGTGTTGCTGTAGGAGAAGACGCCGTTGCTGCCGGTGAGCGGACCTCTGGTGATGTTGTTGTTGAAGTAGTTCACGTCGCTCGAGTAATGCCCGAGCGTCGAGTAGTACGAGGCGGTGTAGGTCGTGCCGGCAGTGATGGCGACCGGGTTCGAGAAGGTGGCGGTCTGCCAGCCATCCGTGGTCTCGTTGGTGAAGGTCACGGTGGCGAGCTTCTGCCCGGTGCTCGACCACAGCGTCCCGACATGGACGCCGCGATCCTGGGTGCTCTTGTAGAAGCGGATGCCGCTGATCGTGCCGGCGGTGGAGCTCTGGAACTTCAGGCCGAGCTCGACCGGCGTGCTGTCGACGGTGTTGGTGACCGTGGGCGTCGCGGATCCGGGAAACAGGGTGAGGGAGGGGGAGGCCGTCACCGTTAGGCTGCGCCCGGCCGACGGCGTCTCCAGGTTGACGCTGTCGTCGGTGGCCCGGGTGCGGATCTGGTAGGTCCCCGCGACCTGCGGCGCGAAGGTGTAGCTCCAGTTCTCGTCGCCCTTCGCCGCCCGCCAGGTGACGCCGTTGTCGGTCGAGACCTCGACGCCCGCGACCACGCCGCCGCCCGCATCGACCGCGGTGCCGGTGATCGTGACCGGGGTGAAGGCCGTCACGCTCGACCCGGCGGTCGGCGTGGTGACGGTCGAGGTCGGCGCGGTGTGATCGGTCGAGGCGCTGGCGGCTTTGAGGTTCGGGTCGAGGCTCGCCGGCTGCACGCCCATATCGGCGAGCAGGTTCACCATCGCCTGCTGGATGCGCGGATCGGTCGGCGTCGCCTCGTTGTCGTGGTTGGCCGACAGGCCCCAGGACCAGTAGACGGTGCCGGCCCCGAACACGAGGGCGCCGCTCGGCGCGCGGTAGAGCGTCAGGCTGTGGGTCGCCGTGCCCTTGCCGGTGGTGTTGCCGAAATCCTGGAGGTAGGTCGTCTCGTCGATCGTCGTCGAGGACAGTCGCACCAGCCCGGCCGGCGCGGTGGCGTTGT
Organism: Pseudomonadota bacterium; assembly: GCA_023386115.1. Lineage (GTDB taxonomy): Bacteria > Pseudomonadota > Alphaproteobacteria > Rhizobiales > Beijerinckiaceae > Methylobacterium. The sequence continues at coordinate 9,835 of JAEWKL010000180.1, read as the reverse complement.
CGGGCGCCTCGTCCCACTCGTAGCCGAGATAGTTCTTGTTCAGCGAAGCGGTCTGGCCCGGCTGCAGGTTGGCGACGCTGGTATTGCGCCAGAAGCGCTGGTTGGCGTCGTCGTACGGCACCGTGATCGTGTCGAGCACGTAGGCGTCGACCTGGAACATCGTGCCCGTGAGGGCATTCTCCGGATCGTTGTTGCCGACCGTGCCGGCCGGCCCGCGGGGATCGCGCCAGGTGCCGGTCCACTGGTTGCTCGGGTCGGCGTTCTGGTCGGCATCCCAGGTCTCCTTGTAGGAGACGAGCGTGCGGTACGGCGTGGCGTCGCTGCTGATGCTGTTGGAAAACCGCGTGCGCCAGTAGACCTCGTTGCCGCTCCAAAACGCCAGGTTGACGCCGGCGTCCCGCGCCGCCTCGACGTTGTCGCGCTGCGGGCCCGACCAGTACTCGTCGTGGCCGACATCGAGATACATCTTGTGGTTCTTGAGCAGGCTGCCGTAACGGTCGGCATCGACGCCCGACATGTACGAGACGTCGTAGCCGTTCTGCTCCAGCCACATGATCGCCGGGAACTCGGCGCCGTAGATGTAGTCCTGGGGTCCGGCCGCGAGGGTGCCGCCGCGGGTGGTGATCGGCCGGTTGTAGCTCACCGCGTAGGCCCGGCCCGCGCCCTGCCCGGTAGCCGGGCCGTTGCCGCCGTAGAAGTTGGCCCCGCCCCACGGATTGTAGGCCTGCCAGGTCTCATCGGAGGTCTGGAAGATGATGTCGCTGTGGCTCGCATCGTCCCGGACGATGAACGGGATCTCGTTCTCGCCCGCCGTGCCGTCCTGGCGCGTCAGCTTGGCGATGTAGACACCCGAGACCGCGTCCGTCGGCACGGTCCACGAGGCCGAGATCGACCAGTTGCCGGCATCGACCAGGCCGGTCGCCGCGTCGCGCAAAGGCGTCGGCTGGTTCTGCACCCCGGTATGCTGGATCGTGTCGATCTTGCGCGCACCGAGGCCGCCGTAATAGCCGAGCCGGTAGATATCGATCCGGTAGTTGTTCGAATCGGTGTTGATCTTGAAATTGACCGTCTTGCCGATATTCGTGCTGATGTCGGTGGCGAAACCCTCGATGTTGTCGCTGCCCGACCCGTCGATGCCCCATTCGCTGACCGGATTGCCGACCTTCTGGTTCTCCAGGACGATCTTGTTGGTGGTCGAGGCGGTGGCGGTGCCGGTGGTGCTCAGCGAGTTCGGCGTCAGGGTGTTGGTGGTGACGGATTTCGTCGGAGCCACCGCACTGGTGATCGGGCCGCTCAAGCGTGCGATCTGGGACTTGGACGGGCCGGTCGTGGCGGTCTCCGCCCCGCCGGGCAGGGTGGTGACGGCGCCCACCGGGGCGCTGCTGCCGTAACCGGGCAATTGCCCGCTCGCCGACAGGATGGTGCTGGACGGCAGGTCGAGGATCCGCGTCGGGCAATTCACGTAGCCGCACGTGCCGCAGCAGAAGATCGCGTTCGATGCCGCCGACGGACCCGACTTTACGGTAAGGTCCTGAACGGTCTGTGCGGGGGCCGCCGCATCGGGCGTGCCGCTCGAGCCGACGGGCGTCGCGCCGAGAAGCGTCGCGACCCGGCTGGCGGAGGCCGGGTCCTCTGCCGCGGCCTTGCTCGCTGCCGGCGGTTCGATCGTTTCCGGCAACGAGGACGATGCATTACCGCCGGTCTGGACGGGATTGAGCGCCGGGTCGACGGTCGTCTCGTCGGAATAGAGCATGGCGTCTGCTTTCGACAAGAAAGATTCGCGGTGAACGGCACTGTCACATCCGGATCTGGATTGTGGAAGGAGCCTAAGGCCGGCTGCGCACACAACCTTTCGGTGCGGACGACAACTGTCGCCTACGCCTTTTGAGGGTACTTCACGATTGGTCCGCGCGGTGCTTGTGTCGCCGTCAGGATGTGACGGAACAGACCTGTGCGGCGCGAAGGATAGGACGGTCATTTAAAGTCGTATCAGGTATCGATTTATGCCTGATCTTTGAGCAGCAAGTGGTCGAGCCCGGACCGTCTGTGGGCGCGGCCAGGATGGTCTGCCGGGAGACGGGGCGCCGCTCAATCGACCGGCAATTTCGCGGTCCTCAACACCGGCTCTCATCGCCGGCCGCGAAGGCATGTCTCATATCGGGACGATCATTCATCTTATGTACGGCGCCAGTCACGGATAGTCCGATAGCTGTGCCGGCCCATTGCCGCGCTCTCAATACGGCCGAGTTGCTGCGCTGCATCATGGTGCTGAGAGTTGCCGTCACCGATCTCTTGGCGCAGCGGCATCCGGATGCCGCACGGATCACCATTCACTGCACAAATTTTTCGATCAAGAATCGGCGAATCATCGGTCACGGCCCGGCTTGTTGCAGGATTATTTGACAAAGTATCGGCAAGACTACGTTGATTAACCCAGGCTTGACAGACAAACATTGCTACTTATTGTCCGCCTCGCACATCGGATCAGGCCCTGGACGGGCACCGATCTTCTCACGATGACGCATCCATGCCGCCGCGTCCTGCGGTCCGGCAACCATTCCACAGATCTGGAAGTGATACATGGCTTATGAAACGGTCGCGCAGCCTTTTGCGCCGAGCAGCATTTGGAACACCCCGATTGGGTCGAACGCCCAGTTCCAGGCTGCATCCGGAGCGCAGACCGCCTCCATCCAGCATCAGGCCGGCGTGAACACCTGGATCGGCCAGGACGCGATTCCGATCTATCAGGCCAAGTCGACCGATCCGATGGCGACCTGGAGCTACGACAGCCGCGGCACCAACGCCGACTGGACCTTCGGCAACACCCCGTCGATGGGCGGTACGTTCCAGATGCGGACGCCGACCGACCTGCAGTTCAAGACCGGCGACGGCTGGGCGATCATCGTCTCGGAGGACGGCCAGCACTACATCGAGACCTGGCTCGGCTCGAAGACCGGCAGCAACAGCTTCCACGCCAACCTCGTCGTCGAGAACACCGTGACCGGTGACGGCATCGCCAACGTGCCGGGCGCGCACGAGGGCATCCGCGCCGCCGGCATGTCGCTGATGGGCGGCGTGGTCCAGAAGGCGGACCTCGACGCGGGCCACATCGACCATGCCGTGGCGATGGCGATCTCGACCACCCAGGCCGGCTCCGCCAAGACCCCCTATGTCTGGCCGGCGACCACCGCCGACAGCTTCAGCGGCAGCTACTCGGGCAGCATCCCGCTCGGCTCGCTGTTCGCGATTCCGAAGGACGTCGACCTGACCAAGATCGGCATCACCACGGCCGAGGGCATGGCGCTGGCCAAGGCCTATCAGAACTACGGCGGCTACGTCACCGACACGGCCGGCCCGAACACGCTGCAGCTCGCCTACCTCGAGAAGGGCGTGAGCCAGTCCCAGGCCGACAACCTGTTCAAGGACATGGGGGCGATCCGCTCGCACCTCGAGATGGTGACGAACAACACCGCCGCGTCCCCGGCGGGCGGCGGCGACCACAGCGTGCCGAGCACGCCCACCACGACGAGCCCGGTCGTCACCGCGCCGGTCACGACGCCGTCGACGACCCCTGTGACGACCCCCGCGCCCACCCCGTCGACCGGTGGCACCGCGCAGCCGAGCGTCAGCCTCGGCAGCGGCTCCGACCAGCTGCTGCTGAAGATCAGCCAGGACGCCTATAACGGCAACGCGCAGTACACCATCTCGGTGGACGGCAAGCAGATCGGCGGGATCCAGACCGCGAAGTCCCTGCACAGCGCCGGACAGTCCGACCTGATCTCGGTGCGCGGCGACTGGGGCCAGGGCGACCACGACGTGGCGGTCAAGTTCCTCAACGATGCATGGGGCGGGACCGACGCGAAGGATCGCAACCTCTACGTCGACAGCGCGACCTATCACGATCAGAACGTCCCGAGCGCGCACCTGACCTTGGCCGATAACGGCGCCAAGCACTTCACCTTCCACGACTACCTCGTCTGAGGGTCGTGACGCCCCGCCCGCCCACCGGCGGGCGGGGTCCTTCGCGCGTCCCTCCCGCATCCGCTGCGCTGCCTGCCCCGATCCGGGCCCGTTGCCGCGCGCCGCCGAACGGAGCCCAGCCACCCCGTGACATCCTCCCATCCTCGCCTCCCGAGGGCCGGCGCCGTCCGGCGCGCCCGCGACGCCGCCCACAGGCTGGCCGCGCCGGCCCTGTTCAGAATGCGCGACCACGTCGCCTCTCCCCCCGCCGGGGACGCCGGAACGGCCGGGCCCCGCGAGGACGGACTTCGTCAGGACGCGCTGACGGCCTTCGGCCTCGGGCCGTCCCGGGCCGCCTCGGCCCCGCCGATGGCGGCGGCCCTGGCCCGGCTGCGCCATGTCGTCCTCGGCGTCGCGGTGCTCAGCGGCGCCGTGAACCTGCTGGCGCTCGCCGGCTCGTTCTACATGCTCGAAGTCTACGACCGGGTGATCCCGAGCCGCAGCGTGCCGACGCTGGTGGGCCTGAGCCTGATCGTGCTGGTGCTCTATCTCGGGCAAGGGTATTTCGACCTGATCCGGTCACGGCTGCTCTTGCGGGCCGGCAAGGCCTTCGACGAATCCTTGAGCCGGCAGGTCTTCCGCGCCGTCGTCACCCTGCCGCTGCGCGGGAGGCAGGAGGCCGACGGCCTGCGCCCGATGCGCGATCTCGACCAGATCCGCTCCGCGCTCGCCGGCGGGGGCCCGGGCGCGCTGTTCGACCTGCCCTGGATCCCGGTCTATCTCGGCCTGCTCTTCGCCTTCCACGTCTGGATCGGCCTCACCGCGCTTCTTGGGGCGGTGGCGCTCGTCGGCCTGACGGCACTTGCCGAGATCCTCACCCGTCATCACGCCCGCGACGCCCGCGAGGCCGCCGCCGCCCGCGGCTTCGTCGCCGAGGCGAGCCGGCGCAACGCCGAGACCGTGCGGGCGATGGGCATGGAGCCCGAGCTCGCCGGCATCTGGGCCAAGGTCAATGCCGCCTCGCACGCCACCCAGGAGCGCACGGCCGAGATCACGAGCGCGATCCACAACGCCTCGAAGGTGCTGCGGGTGGTGCTGCAATCGGCGGTGCTCGGCGTCGGCGCCTTCCTGGTGATCCGACAGGAGGCGACCGCGGGCGTCATCATCGCCGGCTCGATCCTGAGCGCCCGGGCGCTGGCGCCGATCGACCAGGCGATCGGCTACTGGAAGAGCTTCTCCGCAGCCCGCGAGTGCTGGCGCCATCTCGGCGCGGCCTTGTCGGCCGTCGGCCCGGAGCCGGAAGGGCTGGTTCTGCCGGCGCCGCGCGACTCCCTCACCGTCGAGCAGGCGAGCGTCGGGCCGCCCGGCGGCCAGCGCCTCACCGCCCTCGACGTCAGCCTCACGCTCCAGCCGGGGCAGGGGCTCGGCATCGTCGGCCACAGCGCCTCGGGCAAGTCGTCCCTCGCCCGCCTGCTCGTCGGGATCTGGCCCGCCGACCGCGGCGCGGTGCGCCTCGACGGCGCCCGCCTCGACCAGTGGCGCCCGCAGGATCTCGGCCGTCATGTCGGCTACCTGCCGCAGGAGGTCGAGCTGTTTCCCGGCACGGTGGCGGCCAACATCGCGCGCTTCCGCCCGGGCGCGGAGGCCGACGGAATCATCGCGGCCGCCAAGGCGGCGCGGGTCCACGACCTGATCCTGGCGCTGCCCGAGGGCTACCAGACCCAGATCGGCGAGCGCGGCGCGCTGCTCTCCGCCGGCCAGCGCCAGCGCCTGGCGCTCGCCCGCGCCCTCTACGGCGATCCCTTCCTGGTGGTGCTCGACGAGCCGAACTCGAACCTCGACCAGGAGGGCGAGGCGGCGCTCACCGAGGCGATCGCCGGGGTGCGGGCGCGCGGCGGCATCGTGGTGGTGATCGCCCACCGGCCGAGCGCGCTCGCGGCGGTCGATCAGGTGATGGTGATGGCCCATGGCCGCGTCCAGGCTCTCGGCCCCCGCGACGAGATCCTGCCCGCCCTCAACCGGCCGCGCCCGATGCAGCCGATGCATGCCGGTTCGGCGAGCTTCGCGCCCGGCTTCTCCCTCAAGGTCGCCCAGGGAGGGCGCGCGTGATGAGCCCGATCACCCCCGAGACGCAGGCGTCGATCCGCCGCCATCTCCTGGCCGGTGCGGTGGGCGGCGCGCTCCTGTTCGTCGGCGCCGGCGGCTGGGCCGCTACCGCCGAATTCTCCGGTGCCGTCGTCACCGCCGGCTCGCTGGTGGTGGAATCTGACGTCAAGAAGGTGCAGCATCCGACCGGCGGCGTCGTCGGCGAGCTGCGCGTCAAGAACGGCGACCGGGTCGCCGCCGGCGACGTGCTCCTGCGCCTCGACGAGACGGTGCTGCAGGCCAACCTCGCCATCGTCACCCGGTCGATCGACGAATCGACCGCCCGCCGTGCCCGCCTCGAGGCCGAGCGCGACGGCGCCGCCGACGTCGCCTTCCCGGGCGAGCTGATGGGGCGGGCCGCCGATCCGGTCGTGGCCGGGCTGATGACCGGCGAGCGCCGCCTGTTCCAGACGCGGGTCAGCGCCCGGGAGGGTCAGAAGTCCCAGCTCGCCGAGCGGGTCGGCCAGCTCGACGAGCAGATCCGCGGCCTCGACGAGCAGATCGCCGCCAAGGCCCGGGAGATCGTCCTGATCGAACGGGAGCTCGGCGGGGTGCGCGACCTGTGGGAGAAGAAGCTGGTGCCGATCCAGCGGGTGAGCGCGCTCGAGCGCGACCTCGCCCGGCTGGAGGGCGAGAAGGGGACGCTGATCTCCACCATCGCCCAGGTGCGCGGCCGCATCACCGAGACGCGGCTGCAGATCCTGCAGATCGACCAGGACCTGCGCACCGAGGTCGGCAAGGAGCTGGCCGAGATCCGCAGCAAGGTGTCGGAATATGCCGAGCGGCGCATCGCCGCCGAGGACCAGCTCCGGCGCGTCGAGATCCGGGCGCCGCAGGACGGGCTCGTGCACCAGCTCGCGGTCCATACGGTGGGCGGCGTGGTGGCGCCCGGCGCCGAGATCATGCAGATCGTGCCGACCGCCGATCACCTGACCGTCGAGGCCAAGCTCGCGCCGCAGGACATCGACCAGGTCCATGTCGGCCAGGCGGCGACCTTACGGTTCTCGGCCTTCAACCAGCGCACCACGCCGGTGATCATGGGGACGGTGTCGCGGATCTCCCCCGACCTGACCACCGACCCGCGCACCGGCCAGAGCGCCTACACCACCCGCGTCGCCGTGACGGAATCCGAGCTGGAGCGCCTCGGGACGGTGCGGCTCACCCCGGGCATGCCGGTGGAGGCCTTCATCCAGACCCAGAGCCGTACGGTGATGAGCTTTTTCACCAAGCCGCTCGCCGACCAGGTCGCCCGGGCGTTCCGCGAGAAGTGAGAGAAAGAGCCCGCCCCCTGACGCAGGGGCGGGCCCCGTTGTTCCTCAGCCTCCGACGACGCCGGAGGCGCCGACGACCGCCACCACCAGCCCGCAGGCCAGGACACCGATCATCGCGTAGGTGATGGTCTTGAGCATCGAGGATCTCGCTGTGCCGGGTTGGTCGATGCCCGCCGCGGACCGCCCGCGCGGCCGGCGGGCGGCTCCAGCGTAAAACAGCGGACGCAGCGGAAAGTTCACCGCACCGCATCAATCCCGCAGGCTCGATTGAGACGGGGGCATCGGAATGGGCGTCGCCGCACCTCGGCGGGGCATGGCCTGACGCGCAGGCTGCCCGGATGAAGCGCGGGCCGCCTCTGTGCTCCCGCCGCCACGCGTCCCGAAATCCCTGTGCACCGACCTCCGAGGCGGCTTGAGGCAACGCCCCGTTGAGTGCGACCGCCGCAGGATGGCCGCCTGGCCGCAGCGGGAGTTCGGATGGGTATCGAGGGGTTCGTCGTCGACGGCCTGACGCAGGCGGCGCAGCGGCGGGCGGCGGATCCGCGGGCCTCGGCCTGGGTGTCGGCCAATGCGGGGGCCGGCAAGACCAAGGTGCTCACCGACCGGGTGGTGCGCCTTCTGCTGCACGGCGCGGCCCCGGCCAAGATCCTCTGCCTCACCTTCACCAAGGCGGCCGCCGCCAACATGGCGATCCGGGTGTTCGAGCGCCTCGGCCGCTGGGTCACCCTCGACGAGGCCGCTTTGCGCGAGGAATTGTTCGCTTTGGAGGGCGAGGCGCCGGACGGCGCCACCTTGCGGCGGGCGCGGCGCCTCTTCGCCCGGGCGGTCGAGACGCCGGGCGGGCTCAAGATCGAGACCCTGCACGCGCTCTGTGAGCGCCTGCTCCACCTCGTGCCGTTCGAGGCCAACGTGCCGGCCCGCTTCGTGGTGCTGGATGAGGCCCAGACCCGCGAGGCGATCGACCGGACCATCGACAACGTGCTGGCCGACGCGGTCGATGCCCGCCATCCCGACCTCGCCGCGGCGCTGAGCGTCGTCGCCCCCGAGGCGGCGGGCGAGACCCTGCGCCGGGCGATGGTGGCGGCGGTGCAGAATCGCGGCCTGATCGGCCATCGCGACGGGCTGCCGTCCCGCCTCGCCGCCCTGCACGGCGCCTTGGGCCTTGCCCCCGGCGAGACCTTGGGCGCGATCGAAGCCCGGATGCTCGACGAGGGGCCCGACCTCCCCGGCCTGATCCAGGCCCTGCGCACCGGCAAGTCCACCGACGAGAAGCGCGCCGACGCCCTGGCGCTCGCCGCCTCCGCCACCGGCCCGGCCCGGCTGACGCTCACGCTGGCGGCCTTCTTCAAGGACGAGGGCGAGGGCGATCCTTACGCCGCCTCGTCGCTCGGCACGAAATCGGTGCCGGCCGCCGCCAAGGAGGCCCTGCTCGCCGAGCAGGCCCGGCTGGCAAGCTTGCGCGACCGCCTCAAGGCGGCCCGGGCCTATGCCCGCACCGAGGCCCTGTTCACGCTGGCGGCCGAGATCCACCGCCGGATGGAGGCCCAGAAGGCGCGCCTCGGCGCCCTCGACTTCGACGACCTGATCCACAAGACCCTCGACCTGCTGACGCGGGTCGATTCGGCCTGGGTGCTGTACAAGCTCGACCGCGGCGTCGATCACGTGCTGATCGACGAGGCGCAGGACACCAACCCGCAGCAATGGGAGATCCTGCGCCGGATCACCGAGGATTTCTGCGCCGGGGAGGGGGCCCGCGACGCGGGGAACGGCCTCGCCCGCACGCGCTTCGCCGTCGGCGACCCCAAGCAGTCGATCTACAGCTTCCAGGGCGCGGCGCCGGAGGAGTTCGAGACCACGCGGCGGGCCTGGCAGCGCGACGCGGAGGGCGCCGGCCTGCCCTTCGCCGATGTCGGCCTCACCCTGTCGTTCCGCTCGGCGATCGGGGTGCTGCGGGCGGTCGACGCCACCTTCGCAATCGAGGATCACTATCGCGGCCTGTCCTTCGGCGACACCGCGGTCGGCACCGTGCATTCCACCGCCCGGGTGCGGGCGCCGGGCCAGGTCGAGCTGTGGCCGGTCGAGCGGCCGAGCGCCGAGGCGGAGCCCGACGCCTGGACCCATCCGGTCGATGCGATCGAGGCCGGGGCGCCGGCGCTCGTCACCGCGCGCCGTGTCGCGCGGGCGGTGCGGCTCTGGACGACGACCGGCGACGAATCCGGCCGGGTCTGGCGACCCGGCGAGGTGCTGATCCTGGTGCGCAAGCGCTCGGCCGCCTTCGAAGGGGTGATCCGGGCGCTCAAGGCCGAGGGCGTGCCGGTGGCCGGCCAGGATCGTCTCGACATCGCCGCCCATATCGCGGTCCTCGACCTCGTGGCGGCGGGGCGCGCCGCCCTGCTGCCGCAGGACGACCTGACGCTCGCCACCGCCCTGAAGACGCCCCTCGTCGGTCTGACCGACGA
>JAEWKL010000354.1 GCA_023386115.1 Pseudomonadota bacterium | reverse complement strand
CTCGTGGAGCGCCCGCCCCTCCTCGGTCAGGGTCAGCACCCGCGCGCCGCGCTCGAACAGGCGCAAGGCCAGGCTGGCCTCCAGCTCCGCGACCCGGCGCGACAGGGTCGCCTTCGGCCGGCCCGTCGCGCGGGCGGCGCGCCCGAACCCGCCATGGCGGGCAACCAGGGTGAAGTCGGCGAGGGCGAGCAGGTCCATCCGTTCCACCCGAGAGACCGCTCGATCCGATGGATCGTTCCATCAGCGAGACGGTGCGTCCAGATCGGACGTCTATCGGCTCGATCCTGGATCGCTCATCTTGCGACCGTGTTCAACGACCAATCCGGAGCAATCCCATGACGATCCTGGTAACCGGCGCCACCGGCACGGTCGGCCGCCACGTGGTGAAGCACCTCGCGACGGCCGGCGCGGATATCCGCGCCCTCGTCCGCGATCCCGCCAAGGCGGACTTTCCGGCGGGCGTCGCGGTCGCGCAGGGCGATCTCCTCGACATCGACGCGATGCGCGGCGCGCTCTCGGGCGTCTCCACCCTGTTCCTGCTCAACGCGGTGGTGCCCGACGAATTCACGCAGGCGCTGGTCGCCCTCAACCTTGCCCGGGAGGCCGGAATCACGCGCGTGGTCTACCTGTCGGTGATCCACAGTGACCTCTACGTGAACGTGCCGCATTTCGCCGGCAAGTTCGGCGTTGAAAGAATGATCGAGGCGATGGGGTTCGAGGCGACCATCCTGCGCCCGGCCTACTTCATCGACAACGATCGCACGGTCGCCGACGTGGTGCGTCGGCACGGCCTCTACCCGATGCCGCTCGGCCACAAGGGGCTGGCGATGGTCGATGCGCGCGACATCGGCGAGGTCGCGGCCCTGGAGCTGATCCGGCGCGAAGGCGCCGCGGGACCGCTGACGCGCCTCAACCTCGTCGGGCCCGAGACGCTGACCGGGCCGGCCGTCGCGGCCATCTGGTCGGAGGTGCTGGGCCGCCCGGTCGCCTATGGGGGCGACGACACGGCCGGGTTCGAGCAGAACCTGCGGGCCTTCATGCCGCCCTGGATGGCGTTCGACATGCGCCTGATGAGCGAGCGCTTCCAGACCGACGGGATGATCCCGGAGACGGGCGACCGCGAGCGCCTGACCGCGATGCTCGGGCATCCCCTGCACGCCTACCGCGACTTCGCGGCCGCCGTCGCGGCCGCCGCCTGACCTCGCCGATATCCAGGACGATCCGGTCCGGACATCGGATCGCCCGCACGGCGCGCGAGCGAGGCTGACATCCACGGCGCGAGCCGGTTCTCCGGATCTCGCATGACGGTGCCCCGGCGACGCCGGCCGGGACGGCCGTCAGGGCTCCAGCCCGTCGAAGTAGTCGAAGAACACCCGGTCGGGATCGTACCGGTCGCGCAAAGCGCAGAGGCGCTGCCACTTCTCGGGCGTGAACGCCTCCACGGCGTTCGACGGGCGCTCGACCGTGTTCGACTCGCCGATATAGGTGCCGACGGCGTAGGGCCGCAGCGCGGCGGTCGCCTCCTGGTGCCAGTCGGCATTGGCCCCGTCGTCCGCGGCGTCCCACCACGTCGTCCACGGGCCGCCATAGACCCGCGAGGAGATCGAGCAGGCCATGTCCTTCTGCGGCGCCGGCACGCCGGGCCCGCAGAAGATGGTGAGCAGGACCACCGTCGTGGGCGAGGGCGCGGCCCGCATCAGGGGCATGATCGCGGCCATCAGCTCCCCGGGGCTGTGGTTGAACATCGTCGCCTCGACCCGGGAGCGCGCGCCCTCCGGCCACAGGGCACCCGTGGCGTCGAAGAGCTGCTCGAAGTCGGTCGGCGCTGCAGCCGAGGCCACGAGCGGCGCGACCGGCGGCCGGTCCAGCGGCGCCAGCGCCGCCCGGGCCGCGTCCGGTGTCTCCTCGAACGCCGTTCCGGTGACCATGCAGAGCCAGCCATCGCGGTCGGCAGCGGCCTGCCGGAGCTCCGGCGGCGCCTGGACGAGGAACTGACTCAGCTCGACGCTGGGCGCGATGCCCGATGCCGCCTCGCCGAGCCAGGCGCCGATCGCAGGCGCGTCGTCGAGCCGGTAATACGCCACGCAGCCGTGGATGGCGGCGGGCAGCGCGTGCAGCTTGAGGTGATAGCGAGTGACGATCCCGAAGAAGCCAGAACCGGCGCCGCGGGCCGCCCAGAAGTAGTCCGGGTTCTCGGTCGCGCTCGCGGTGATCCGCTCTCCCTGGGCGGTGACCAGCTCGATCGCTTCGACGCTCTCCGCGCCGCTGCCCCAGACCGTAGGGTTCCAGGCCATGCCGCCGCCAAGCAGGTAGCCGCTCGCCTTCACCTGGGGGCAGTGGCCGGTCGGGAAGGCGAGCCCGAGCGGTTTGAGGGCCTTTTGCACGTCGCGGTTGCTGATGATCGGCTGGATCACCGCCCTGCGATTCTCGGCATCGATCGCGACGATCCTGGTGAAGTCGCGCAGGTCGACCAGTACCCCGCCCCGGCGCAGGCTCGGCTGGCACCAGTTGTGCCCGCCGCCGCGCACGGCGACCTTCAGGCCGTTGGCGCGGGCGAACCGCACAGCCGCGACCACGTCGTCCTCGTCCGCCGCCCTGACCACGACGTCCGGCGCACGGTCGGGGATCAGGCGGTTCCAGAGGTTGCCGTGCAGCATCGCCCGGAAATCCGGATCGCCTGCCGTGATCACCGTGCCGCGGCAGCTGGTCTTCAGGCTCTCGATGGTCATGGCGAGGCACCCCCGCCTCCCTGTTAGGTCAGAGCGCCTTACGGTCCGATGAAGTGCCGGATGATCCTAGAGGATCACTTCGGGTGCGCAAGATCGGTCAAGGTGACCGCGGCACGATCCGGTTCCGGCCTGCGCGCGGGATACCGGCGACCCAGGTCGAGGACCGCCGGGCGGCGTTCGATCGTACCTGTCCCGAGATGCGGGCCCGAGCCCTACGACGGCAAGGCACGTCCGACGGTCACCATGACGCACAGGCTCCGTGGCTCAGCGCTCGGCCGATCGGGCCCGCGTCACCGAATCGGAGGCGGCTTGCCGGGCGCGCCGTCCGTCGAAGGGCCGCCAATGCCCGGCCTGGTGCCGGTCCGCTCCTCGTCGCGGCGGCGGGCCTTCCGGAGAGCACATTGCCGATCCTCCGGCCATCTACGGGGTCGCCAAACTGGTCGGCAACCTGATCGTCGGGCATTTCGCGGATCGCTACACCATGACGATCCTGGCCGGCGGGCCCCGTCCTGCTGGCCGCGGCCCTGGCAGCCTTCGGGGCCTTCGCGACGCACGGCTTCGTCGCCCTGACGGCTTTCCTGGTGATCGGCCTGGTTGGCGTTCCGATGAATCCGGCGATGGTCGCACGGGTGATGCGGGCGGCGCCTCCCGGCGCTCTCGTCAACACGATGCACACCGCGGTCATCACGGCCGGGCTGGCCTTCGGCACCTGGGCGGGAGGGGCCGCGATCGATGCCGGCTTCGGACTGACGGCGCCGTTATGGATCGGATTCGTCCTGGCCCTTCCCGGTCTCGCCCGTCTTCTCGGCGGTCTTGCGGCCGGCGCGAGACGGATGACCGCCGAAGCATCGCCGCCGCAATCCACCGGAACACCCGATGTCATCCGATGACGGGCGGCGATCCGACAGGCTCGGCACGCGCGGTCCCCGGCGGCGGCGCTGCGGACGTGCGATCAACCGTCGTCGACACGCTCATCGATGACCGGGGCCGGGCCTCAGCCCCGCCCCCGCCCCACCAGCCAGGCCGGATCGAACCAGCGGTCGGCCTCGCCGTCATAGGGCAGGCGGGTGATGTCCCATTGCTGGATGAAGGGCGCGTAGACGTTCCAGACCGCGATGCCGCCGCCGACATAGATGCGCCGGCCGGGATAGCGCGCCAGCACCGCGCGCGGGTCCTCGTGCGAGCGGATGATGGCGATCGTGCGGTCCTGGTAGGCGAAGTCCGGCACCGCCTCGATGGTCTTCGGGCCGGCGATCAGCACGTGGCCCTGCGTCACGGCGAAGAAGCGCGTCACGTCCTCGACGTAGAGCGGGTCGGTGTTGCCCTCCCAGGGCAGCCGCCCATGGAGGCCGAGCTGGCCCCGCTGCCCGATGGCGCACATCGCCCGCACGTCGATCATCGGCGCGTTCTCTCCCGGTCCGGGCCCGACGGGCCGCGACCGACTGATAGCCCGCCCGCCGGGCCGAGGGCCAGCCGGCCGATGGGCGGGGGCTCACGATCCGGTCGACAGGATCGCCCCCTTCGCCGCCCGGCGCTCTGGCAGGGCGTCCGCCGGCATCGGCTTGCCGTAGAGATAGCCCTGGAGCTGGGTGCAGCCCTCCCGGCGCAGGCAGGCGGCCTGCTCGAGGGTCTCGACGCCCTCCGCGGTGGTGGCGATGCCGAGGCTGCGGCTGAGCCCTGTGATCGCCCGCACCACCGCCAGGGCCTCGCGTCTGTCGCAGATCTCGCGCACGAAGGAACGGTCGATCTTGATCTTGTCGAACCGGAACGCGCACAGGTAGCTCAAGCTGGAATAACCGGTGCCGAAATCGTCGAGGGCGATCCGGGCGCCGAGCTGCTTCATCTGCTCCAGGAGCAAGAGGTTGTTCGACGAGGCGTCGAGCAAAACCGATTCGGTGATCTCCAGCTCGAGCCGGCCGGCAGGCAGGCCGGAGACGGCGAGCGCCGAGGCCACCCGGGCAGCGAGCGCCGGGCTGCGGAACTGCACCGGCGACAGGTTGACGGCGACGCGGCGGCCGCTCGTCCAGCGGCTCGCCTCCTTGCAGGCCTCCTGCAGCACGAAGGCGCCGATCTCGTGGATCAGCCCGGTCTCCTCGGCGATCGGGATGAAGTCGAGGGGCGGGATCGAGCCGCGGACAGGGTGCTGCCAGCGCAGCAGGGCCTCGTAGCCGATGGTCTCCCCGTCCTCCGCCCGCACGATCGGCTGATAGTGCAGACCGAGTTCACGCCGGGCGATCGCCCCGCGCAGGTCGGTCTCGATCAGGCAACGGTAACGGGCCGAGACCGCGAACGTGCCGTGGAACCGCTGGGGCCGGCCGCGCCCCGCACGCTTTCCCTCGTAGAGCGCGAGGTCGCCGCAGCGCAGGAGTCCGTCGGCGCTGTCGGCGTCGACGGCCGCAAGGGCGATGCCGATGCTGAGGCCGGTTTCGATGCGCCGGCCCTCGATCTCGATCGGCACGCGCGCCGCCTCGATCAACCGGTCGGCCAGGGCCTCCGCCTCCGCCTCCGTCGCGAGGTGGGGAGCGACGACCGCGAATTCATCGCCGCCGAGGCGTGCCAGGGTATCGCCCGGGCGCAGGACGTCCCGGAGGCGCCCGGCAACGGCGCGCAGCAACTGGTCGCCGATGGGCTGGCCGAGGGTGTCGTTGATGCGCTTGAGGTCGTCGAGGTCGAGACGCAGCACCGCCGTGCAGGTCCCCGCCGCGGCGTCGGAGGCCGGGGCGGCCAGGGCCGCACCGAGCCGCTGCCGGAAGGACTCGCGGTTCGGCAGGCCGGTCAGCCCGTCGTAATGGGCGAGATGGTGGATCCGTACGCTCGCGGCGTGCTCCTCGCTGACGTCCTCGGCGATGAGCAGGCCATGGAGCGGCGCCTTGCCGCACCCGCCGATCGCAGGGCGCGCATCCGGAGCCTGCGCGAGCCCCAGGCGGTGGGGACCGGCGCCTCGCAGGTGAGGGCAGCCGCGGCGCCGGGAGTTCCGGCCGTGGCGGCCGGAGTTCCAGCCGCCAGAGCGGTCCTCAGGAGCGCCGCGAGAGCGTCCGGCAGGACCGTGCCGGCGGGCCGGCCGATCAGCTCGCCGGCACAGCCGCAGAGCAGCAGCTCCGCCTGCCGGTTGGCGAGCCGGATCAGCCCGGTGCCTGCGTCCTGCACCACGACGATCGACGGCATGGTCGCGACCACGCTGTCGAGAAAGGTCGAGGTGGCGGCCAGCTCGTCGCGGTGGCGCTCGGCGATCTCCTTGGCTTCCAGAAGCCGCAGCTCCTGCATGCGCCGGTCGGTGCGGTCGCGGGTGACCTTGGCGAAGCCGATAAGGCCGCCATCCTCGTCGCGGATCGCGTCGATGACGACCTCGGCCCAGTAAGAGGTGCCGTCGCGGCGGATGCGCCAGCCTTCGGTCTGGAAGCGGCCGGACTCGCGGGCTCGGGCGAGGCCGGCCTCCGGC
>JAEWKL010000903.1 GCA_023386115.1 Pseudomonadota bacterium | reverse complement strand
GCCTGGGCCTGGATCCGCTCGCGACCGACCGCGACGCCGACCCGGGTCAGGGTGTGCAGCCGCCAGGTCGTGCCTGGGATCGGGGCATCGAGGGGGAGCGCCAGGCGCGCCGGCTCCGCGCCGTTGCCGACCCGCACCAGGGCGCCGCCCGCCGCCGGATGGAGCGGCAGGGGCCGGAGCGGCGCGTCGCCGAATTCCAGCCGCTCGCGGATCAGCCGGCGCTCCTCGTCCGGCACCGGCCGTAAGGAGCCGAAGCGCCAGGCCGGCTCGCTCGCCACCAGCACGATGCCGCGGGGATCGGTGATCATCACGCTCTCCCCGCCTGTCTCGCTGCCCTGCCGCCAGGCGGCCTCGATACCGTCGAACTCGACCTTGACCACCACGACGCCGGTCCGCCCCTCCGGGCCGGCGACCCGGCGGCTGAGATAGAGGCCCGGCCGGCCGCTGACGGTGCCCAGCGCGAATTGCCGGCCCGCCCCCTCGCTCTGCGCCTGCTGGAAGTAGGGACGGAAGGCGTAGGACGCCCCGACGAAGCTTCCCGGCTCGCCGGCATTGCTCGCCGCGACCGCGGTGCCGTCCTGGCGGATGACGTAGATGACCGCCGCGCCCGAGGCGCGGGCGATCTCGGCGAGGCGGTCGTTGACCCGGGCGAGCAAGGCCGGATCCGGCGAGGGCCCGGCGACCGCGGCGATCTCCGGGTCGCTGGCGAGCGCCAGCGGCAGCGAGCCCTGCTTCTGCATCTCGCTGCGGAAGGCGGCGACGTGGAGCGCCAGGGTCGTGGAGGCCGAACGCCGCAGGTCCGTCAGCGCCGCCCGCTCCGCGTACCGGCCAGCCAGCAGGGCGGCGGCCAGCACCGCCGCGAGGCCGAGGAGCCATGGGAGGGCCGGGGAGCGCGGCAGCGCGCGCCAGCCGGTCACGGCCGCACCGCGGGGCGGTGGGCCGGTTCCCGGAGGGTTGCGGATTTCCGCACCGTATCCGGGCCCGCGTTGCGGCGCGCCGGACGGCGCCACCGGGCCGTCTCCTCCGTCATTCTAAAAAACCTTTTATTGGCGGGTACTTAACAAAAAATTTCGAACTCGTCCCGGCTGGCACGTCGGTTGCCATTCCGTGTCCGTCCGCAGCCTGCCGGTATGCGGCAGGCTTAGCCCAAGGTCACCCCGCCGCAAGGCCAAGATCAAGAGCGTCATCGCTTTCCGCGCCAGCCGCCCGTCCTGCAACGAGCCATAAAGGGAGAACGTCCGATGGCTACGATCCCGTCCCCGCTGACCGCGCCGCACGCGCCGCCGGCCCCGAAGCCGATCTACAAGACCCTCTACTTCCAGGTGCTGGTGGCCGTCGCGATCGGCATCGCGCTCGGGCATTTTCACCCGCAGCTCGGCGCCGACATGAAGCCGCTCGGCGACGCCTTCATCAAGCTCGTCAAGATGATCATCGCCCCGGTGATCTTCCTCACCGTGGTCTCCGGCATCGCCGGCATGACCAACCTGGAGAAGGTCGGCCGGGTCGGCGGCAAGGCGCTCCTCTACTTCCTGACCTTCTCGACCCTGGCGCTCATCGTCGGGCTGATCATCGCGAACCTCGTCCAGCCAGGCGCAGGCATGCATATCGACCCGAAGTCGCTCGATCCCAAGCAGATCGCGATGTACGCCGAGAAGGCGAAGACGCAGTCGATCACCGACTTCCTGATGAACATCATCCCGACCACCGCGGTCGGGGCGTTCTCGAGCGGCGAGATCCTGCAGGTCCTGTTCTTCTCGATCCTGTTCGGCTTCGGCCTCGCCTTCCTGGGCGACCGCGGCAAGCCGGTGCTCGACATCATCAAGGTGTTGTCCGAGGCGATCTTCGGCGTCGTCAACATCATCATGAAGGTCGCTCCGCTGGGCGCCTTCGGCGCGATGGCCTTCACCATCGGCAAGTACGGCATCGCCTCGCTCGCCAACCTCGCCTACCTGGTGGGCGCGTTCTACCTGACCTCGGCGATCTTCGTCTTCCTCGTGCTCGGCGCGGTCGCCCGCTACAACGGCTTCTCGATCGTCAAGCTGATCCGCTACATCAAGGAGGAGCTGCTGCTGGTGCTCGGCACCTCGTCCTCCGAGTCCGCCCTGCCCTCGCTGCTCGAGAAGATGGAGCGCGCCGGCTGCTCGAAGCCCGTCGTCGGCCTCGTCGTGCCGACCGGCTACTCGTTCAACCTCGACGGCACCAACATCTACATGACGATGGCGGCGCTGTTCATCGCCCAGGCGACGGACACGCCCCTCAGCCTCGGCGAGCAGGCCCTGCTGCTCCTCGTCGCGATGCTGTCCTCGAAGGGCGCGGCGGGCGTCACCGGCTCAGGCTTCATCACCCTGGCGGCGACCCTGGCGGTGGTCCCCTCCGTACCGGTCGTCGGCATGGCGCTGATCCTCGGCATCGACCGCTTCATGTCGGAGTGCCGGGCCCTCACCAACTTCATCGGCAACGCGGTCGCCTGCATCGTGGTCGCCCGCTGGGAGGGTG
The DNA here is from genome assembly GCA_023386115.1 of Pseudomonadota bacterium. GTDB lineage: Bacteria > Pseudomonadota > Alphaproteobacteria > Rhizobiales > Beijerinckiaceae > Methylobacterium. The sequence goes on along the minus strand of JAEWKL010000903.1, from coordinate 4,722 downwards.
AGGTCGACGAGGCCCGCCTGAAGGCCGCTCTCGATGGCAACCCGCTGCCGCTCGACGAGATCGTCCCGGTCCCGGCTCTCCAGGCCGCCGAGTAGGCGACGATCCAGGGCCGCGGCCCCGGGCTGAAGGAGGGGGCGGCCCTGCGCGCGGCGCGGGGCCGCCCTTCCTCGTTTTCGTTCTATCCTCCGGTCTCGTTCCGGGAGGATCCACGATGGCGGACGGCGACTGGCGCGGGATGGACCGCGCGACCCTGAGCAGGGCCTACGACAATTCCGGCGCGGTTCCCGGCAGCAGCGCCGTCATGGCGGCCCTGCGGGAGCGCAGCGCCGCGTTCCGGGAGAGGCATCCGGACGAGCTCGACATCGCATACGGCGACGGTGCGCGGCAGCGTTTCGACCTGTTCCGCTGCGGCCGGCCGCACGCGCCGCTGCTGGCCTTCATCCATGGCGGCTACTGGCAGCGCAACGACAAGCAGGGCTTTTCTACGCTGGCCGAAGGCCCCCTCGCCCGCGGGCTCGACGTGGCGATGATCGGCTACACCCTCTGCCCCGAGGCGACGATGACGGCGCTCTGCGCCGAGATCCCGGCCGCGCTCGCGCGACTCCGCGCCCAGGTGAACCCGCCCCGCCTGGTCGTCTCGGGCTGGTCGGCCGGCGGCCACCTCGCGGCGCTCGCCATGGCCTGCCCGGAGGTCGATGCAGGCCTCGCCCTCAGCGGCGTCTTCGACCTCGCGCCGATCCGGCGCACCGCCCTCGACGACGCGCTCCACCTCACCGAGGACGAGGTCGTCGCGCTCTCGCCGATCCGGCACCTGCCGGCAAAGGCCGGACCGCTCACCGTGGCCTATGGGGCGAGCGAACTGCCGGAACTGTGCCGGCAATCGCAGGTCTACCAGGCCGCCTGGGCGGGCACGGGGCTGCCCGGCGACCTGCTGCCGCTGCCCGGCGACGACCATTTCACCGTGCTCGACCAGATGATCCGGTCCGACGGTGCGCTGACCGAGGCGGTGCTGCGGCTCGCCGCCGGGTGACGCATGGTCCCGCGGGGCTCGCCCTGGCGCGGGTCCCGCCCTAAAGCTACCGCGCCGGAGTGAGGTCGCGGACTGGAAACGGCCCGCGCGAGCGACAGAGAGCGGGCATGGGCCAGCATCACGACCACGCGCACGAGCATGGCGATCACGATCACCATGGCCACAACCACGGAGCCAATCATCTTCATGGGCCGGGCCATCATCATGGCGCGGGCCACCACCATGGCGCGGGCCATCATCATGGCCCGGGTCACGTCCACGCCCCGGCGAATTTCGGCCGCGCCTTCGCGATCGGCATCGCGCTGAACACCGGCTTCGTGCTGATCGAGGGCGCCTACGGGTTCCTCACCGACTCGGTGGCGCTGCTGGCCGATGCCGGCCACAACCTCTCGGACGTGCTCGGCCTCGTCGTCGCCTGGGCGGCGGCGACGCTCGGCCAGCGGCAGCCGACGGCGCGGTTCACCTACGGGCTGCGCTCGTCCTCGATCCTGGCGGCTCTCTTCAACGCGGTGTTCCTGCTGGTCGCGGTCGGCGCCATCGCCTGGGAGGCGGTGCAGCGGTTCAGCGAGCCGACGCCCGTCCCCGGGCTCACCGTGACGATCGTGGCACTGATCGGCATCGCGGTGAACGGCGTCACCGCCTGGCTGTTCGCCTCGGGAGCCAAGGACGACCTCAACGTGCGGGGCGCCTACCTGCACATGCTGGCCGACGCCGCGGTCTCGGCGGGCGTGGTGGCGGCGGGCCTCGTCATCATGGGAACCGGCTGGACCTGGATCGACCCAGCGACCAGCCTCGTCATCGTGGCGGTGATCGTCGCCGGCACCTGGGGGCTCCTGCGCGACAGCGTCGTGCTGTCGCTGAACGCCGTACCGCCGGGCATCGACCCGGCGGCGGTGCGCCGCTGCCTCGCCGAGCGGCCAGGCGTGGCGGAGGTCCACGACCTCCATGTCTGGCCGATGAGCACCACCGAGACGGCGCTCACCGCCCATCTCGTGATGCCCGAGGGCCATCCCGGCAACGCCTTCCTGCACGACTGCGCCGCCGCCCTGCGGATCCGCTTCGGCATCGCCCACGTGACGCTCCAGGTCGAGCTGGCCGGCGGCCCGGCCTGCGCGCTGGCGCCGGACCACGTGGTGTGAAGCCTCCCTCATACCCTCGCGCCGTGGCATCGGCGCCGACGCCCGTTCTGGCTTCGCCGGCGCCTTCGAACCGGTCCGCTCGAAGGCGCGGCGGTCTTACCCCGCCTTGCGCACCGGCTGGCCCGACAGCACCGCGTCGGCGGCCCGCCCCGTCAGCTCGGCCCGGTGATCGAAGCGGGTGGTGAAGGTGCCGACGCCGGCAGTGGCCGAGCGCAGCTCGACGATCAGGTCGGTCATCTCGGCCTCGGGGATCAGCGCCTCGACCACGTCCCAGCCGGACCAGCCGGGTCGCGCATCGAAGCCGAGGATCTGGCCGCGGCGGGCGGTGACGAGGCCAGTGGCCCGGGCGGTGGCACCACTGGGCACCGCCATCGAGACGGCCAGGATGGGTTCGAGCAGCACCGGCCCGGCCTTGGCGAGCGCGTCCTCGAGGGCGAGCCGCGTCGCGGCCTGGAAGGCGGCGTCCGACGAATCGACGGCGTGCGCCGCCCCGTCCTTGAGCGTCACCGCGAGGTCGACCACCGGAAAGCCGAGCGGCCCCTTGGCGGTGAAGGCGCGGGCGCCGGCCTCGACGGACGCGATGTATTGCCGCGGCACCGCGCCGCCCACCACCTCGTCCTCGAACAGGAATCCCTCGCCCCGCGGCAGCGGCCGCACCGCCAATGCCACGTCGGCGAACTGGCCGTGGCCGCCGGTCTGCTTCTTGTGCCGCGCCCGCGCCTCGGCCGGGCCGCGGATCGTCTCCCGGTAGGCGACCCGCGCCCGTTCGGTCTCGACCCCGATGCCGAAGCGCGAGGCCAGCCGCTCGACCGCGACCCGCAGGTGCATCTCACCCTGGCCGGACAGGCGTAGGTCGCCGAGTTCGGCGCGGTGCTCGACGATCAGCGCCGGATCCTCGTCGGCGAGCTTCGCCAGCCCCGCCGAGAGGCGCACGTCGTCCTTGCGGTCGCGGACCCGCAGCGCCACGGCATGGACCGGCTCGGGCGCCGGCAGGGTGGCGAGGGCCGCCGGCGCCTCGGACCCGGTCGCCAGGGTCTCGGCGGTGGCGATCGGATCGCGCTTGGCGAAGCCGGCGCCCTCGCCCGCCAGTACCTCCGGCACCCGGCTGCCGGCAGCGCCCGCGAGCTGGGTCAGGCCCGCCACCCGGGCGGTGCCGCCGCCCGAACCCGTCACCGCGTCGCCCTCGCGGACCGTCCCGCGCAGGACCCGCCCGACCGAGAGCTTGCCGCCGAAGCCGGTATGCAGGGTCTTCATCACCTGGACGAGCGGCGCGCCCTCCCCCGCGACGCCGAGGCGCGCCCGGGTCTCGGGGAGGCCCGGCGCCTCGTGCCGCAGGGCCTTCAGCAGGCGGGTGACGCCGTGGCCGTGCTCGGCCGAACCGATCAGCACCGACACGACCTGGCCCTCGCGCAGCTCGCGGGCGAGGTCGGCGAAGACCCGGTCGGCCTGCGGCTCGACCTCGGCGATCAGGTCTTCCATGAGCGCGTCGTCGTGGTCGGCGAGGCGCTCCAGCATCGTGTAGCGCTCGGCCTTCTCCCGCGGCAGCTCGCCGTCCGGCAGCGCCACCACCTCGCTTTGGGCCTGCTCGCGCCAGATGAAGGCGCGCTCCAGGGCCAGATCGATGAAGCCCACCGCCGTCTCGCCCTCGATGAGGGGGATCTGGCGCATCAGCAGCGGCACCCGCGAGGCGGGCTGGAGCAGCGCGAGCGCGTCGCGGAGCGAGCCCGGGGCGGTCTCGGCCTTGTTGATGAAGAGGAGGCGGGGGAGGCCGGCGGCCTCGAGCTCGCGCAGGGTCAGCTCCAGGGCCGGCAGCTTGCGCTCGTCGGCCTCGCAGACCACGATCGCGGCGTCACACGGAGGGAGCACCGCCCGCAGGTCGTGGGCGAACTCGATCGAGCCCGGGCAATCGACGAAGGTGAAGGCCTCATTGAGGAAGCGCGTGGTGGCGAAGGCCGGCTCCACGCTCATGCCGTGGGCCCGCGCCTCGGACGAGGTGTCGCCGACCCGGGAGCCGGCGCGCCCGGGGCGGTCGATCGCGCCGGTGCGATGGAGGATGGCCTCGAGCAGGGCGGTCTTGCCGCTCTGGAACGGACCGACGATCGCGATGCACCTGTGCTGCGCAGCCACGTGACGTCTCCCACCCTTAGTCTTTGTTGACAGGGAGTTAAGCACCGGGCCGGGCCGGGGTCCAGGCGGCAGGTGTGCAGGCGCGAAGGGGAGCCGATATAGGAGTGCTGGAGGCCGGCCCGACCTTGCGCGGGCGAGGCACGCCTGATGGGGAACGTCCGATGCCCGAGATCGACATCGACCACTTGCGCGGCTGGATCGGCCGCACCCGGGAGGTCGAGGACCTGGTGACGCCGCGCCTCGTCGCCGAGTACCGGGCGACGCTGGCCCCTCACCTCGCCCCGGTCCAGGAGGGCGAGGCGCCGCTCGCATTGCACTGGTGCCTCGCCCCCGAGACACCGGCGGCCGACACGCTGGGCCCTGACGGCCACGCGGCGAAGGGCGGGTTCCTGCCGCCGGTGCCGCTGCCGCGGCGGATGTGGGCCG
>JAEWKL010000882.1 GCA_023386115.1 Pseudomonadota bacterium | reverse complement strand
GCCCGCGCCGCGCCGAGGCCGCCCGGCGGATCTGCCGGCTGATGACCGACCGCTTCGCGGAAGCCGGGCTGCCCAACGCCCTCGACGAGGGCTTCGACCTGACCAAGGTCGCGGCGGATGCGGAGCTCGCCGGGCTCCTCGTCGGACGCGAGCCGGATCCGCAAGCGGAGGCGCTGCTCGCCGGGCTCGAAGCCCGCGGCGCACGCTCGGTCTTCGTGCGCTACCTGCGCAGCCTCGACGGCCATCCGACCCGCGAGGCGGTGCTCGCGGCGGTCGCCACGACGCTGACCTGGGGCTCGCTGATGCGCAAGCGCATCTCGCGCCTCACCGCCGAGAGCCTGCCCTGGTGGCTGCAGCTCTTCGGTACGGCGCTCGGTGCCGCAGTGCCGGCGGAGCTGCACGAGGCGAACGGGTTCTGCGGCGTGGCGAATACCGACCTCCTCGGCCGCCTGAGCCTCGGCGAGATCGGCTGCCTCGCGCTCCTCGGCCGCGAGGGGAAGGCGGACGACGTCTTCGTGTTCGAGACGCTGATCGGGCTCCTCTTGTCGAACGGCCCGGGCACGATCTCGGCGCAAGGCGCCAAGGGCGCGGTCTCGGCCGACGGGCCGGAGAGCCCGGAGCGGGTGCAGCTCAACAAGGCGATGATCGGGTTCCTCACCCATGCCGGCTACACCCATGGCGGCAACGGCTACGAGGGCATCGCCTTCCTGATCGAGCAGTTCCGCGGCGCCAACCTCGCCGATCCGGCCGACCCGGACCACGGCGTCGACCTGAACGGCATCGCCGCGCGGACGGTGGCGGAGTATGCCCGCTACAAGTCCGACCGGAAGAGCGCCGGCAGCCTCGACATCCAGAAGATCCCGGGCGTCAACCACCCGGTCTTCAAGGACAAGGCCGTCAACAACGATCCGCGCGAGGTCTGGATCTACGACCTGCTTGCCGAGCGCGGCGACTACAACGCCTTCCACGCCTACTGCCGGATTCTGGTGCAGAGCTTGTTCGATGCGGGAGTGTCGCGCAATGTCTACTGCGTCAACATCGACGCGGTGATCGCGGCCCTGCTGCTGAAGATGCTGTGGCAGCCCTACCGCGACGGCACCCTCTCCGGCTCGGCGCTCGAGACCGCGGCGTTCACGATCTTCCTCTTCGCCCGGATGCTCGGCTGCGCGGCGGAGGTCGACGACCACATGAACCGCGGCCGCAACATGGACACGCGGACGCCCGCCTCACGCTGCCAGTTCGTGGCCTGACGGCGCGTCCTTCCATCACCGTCCCGGGTCGGGCCGGCCTCACCTTCCTGTGAGGGCCCGCTTGACTCGGGACTGCCGTAGTGTGAACAGTCCTTCATCTTCGCAAGATCGATATTTTCGCTACGGCATGGACGGAATCACCTGATAAAACGGCCGGACAGGCCTCAAGAATATCACTCGAAGCAGATCGCTCGGAAGAACAGCGTTCGGGAGGACATCGATGGCATCTGGAACCGTGAACCTCGCCAAGCCCGGCGAGACCCCCGCCCCGGCGGCCGAGACGGGCGCGGCGCGCTCCGAAAAATTCTGGCCGCACGGCTGGTGGCGCCTGATGGACGTCAAGATCGGCATCATCCCGATCCCGGTCTACCTGATCCTGGTCGTGCTGCTGACGATCCTGACGCTCGAGCGCGAGATCAAGCCGGACTCGCCGACGATGATCGCCGTCCTGGTCCTCGGTGGCTTCACCTGCGCCGAGATCGGCAAGCGGCTGCCGATCCTGCGCAACATCGGCGCCGGCGCCATCTTCGCCACCTTCATCCCCTCGGCGCTCGCCTACTACAAGCTGATCCCGCCGCAGATCGAGAAGTCGATCATCGACTTCACCAAGTTCACGAACTTCCTCTATCTCTACATCGCGGCAATCATCGTCGGCAGCATCCTCGGCATGGACCGGGGCGTGCTGATCAAGGGCTTCCTGAAGATCTTCGTGCCGCTCGGCATCGGATCGATCGCGGCCGGCATCGTCGGCACCCTGGTCGGGATGGCGCTCGGGCTCGGCGCCTACCACACCTTCTTCTTCATCGTCGTGCCGATCATGGCCGGCGGCGTCGGCGAGGGCGCGATCCCGCTCTCGATCGGCTACGCGGCGATCCTCGGCGCCTCCCAGGGCGACCTGTTCGCCCAGGTGCTGCCCCCGGTCATGCTCGGCAGCCTCACCGCCATCGTGTTCTCCGGCATCCTGAACTTCGTCGGCAAGAAGTACCCGCACCTGACCGGCGAGGGCCGCCTGCAGCCGGGCGAGCACGACGACATGGATCCCAAGGACGAGGCCGTGACCGCCGAGAAGGGCGGCGGCGCCATGGACGTCTCCACCATCGCGGCGGCGGGCCTCACCGCGGTGACGCTCTACCTGCTCGGCGTGATGCTCCACCACGTCGTCGGCCTGCCGGCCCCGGTCGCGATGCTGTTCCTGGCGGTGCTGGCGAAGCTCTCCAGCGCGGTCTCGCCCCACCTGCAAGCCGGCGGCTTCGTGGTCTACAAGTTCGTGCAGACGGGCATGACCTACCCGCTGCTCTTCGCCATCGGCGTCTCGCTCACCCCCTGGGACAAGCTGATGTCGGCGTTCACGGTGCCGAACCTGATCACCATCATCGCGACGGTCTTCACCCTGATGGTCACCGGCGCCTTCGTCGGCCGCCGCCTCGGCATGTACCCGATCGAGGCCGCGATCGTGAATGCCTGCCATTCGGGCCAGGGCGGTACCGGCGACGTCGCCATCCTCACCGCCGCCAACCGCATGCAGCTGATGCCCTTCGCCCAGATCGCGACCCGCATCGGCGGCGCCGTCACCGTCACGGCGGTGCTGGTGGTGATGCGGTGGATCGCCTGAGGGCGGTGGTTCCCGAGGGCCGCCGCACCGGTCACGGTGCGGCTTGCTCCATTGCCGGTCTAGCCGGCGAAAGGAAGTCGCGCGGGAATCCCC
>JAEWKL010000771.1 GCA_023386115.1 Pseudomonadota bacterium | reverse complement strand
CGGTCGCACAGGCCCGTGAACCGACCCGCCGGCTGCATCGCATCGCCTGTCCACGTGAACTCGACCGGCAGCAGGGCGCTCATAACTACGCCCCCCGCCGTTGAGGCTTCACAGGCCAGCCGAGGGCCACAAGCCGCGCCTTGGCGTGCTCGCGCACCTCGTCGCGCAGGCCCGGAGCGAGATAGGCTAGGGCCTGCACCGTCTCCGGCGAGAGCATCAGGTCGGTGACGGCGTTGATGCTGCCAGCAGCGTCGATCTGTGCGCGCAGCTTCGCCTCGACGGCCTGCGGGCTGCCATCGTCGTTGGCCGGGCCGCGCCGAGCGGCTGACATGTCCGTCTCGTCGTCCAGCGGAGGCTCGCCGGCATCGCGGCGGGTCTGCTGCCGGGTGTCCCGCGTCGGCTTGAACTCGTCGGCCTCATCCTCGGAGTAGAGCAGCCCGTGCAGGCCGATCAGCTTCAGGATCACCCGATCCTTGGCGCGCTTCTCGGCCATGGCGAACACGTAGGCCGCCTGCTTGCCCGAGACGCGGTAGTTCACGCCGATCAGGGCCTCGCCGATCGACCACTCACGGCGCACGCCGCCGTCGTTCGCCAGTCGCACCTCACCGGTGACGAGGATGACGGCCTCATCGCGCTCGGCGCGCAGGACCTCGGGCGGCCCGAACGCGATGTGCGCCTGCGCCGCGATCCGCTCGAGGGTCTTGTGGTAGATGACCGCCGTGCCCTGCACGCGCCAGACGTTGCCAGCCAGCGGCTCGCCGTAGGTCTGCAGGATGTCGGCAATCTGCCTGTCGGACTCGGCGCTCATCAGACAGCCTTCCGGTCTTCGTGGATGGTGACGCCTGGGATGGCTCGGGTGCCGGCGGCGACCTGCCGGCTGGCGATGACCGCCAGGGCCGCGGTGAGCTCGCCTCGGCAGTTGGCCCAAGCCCAGCGCGCGAATGCAGTCGCGTCGGTGATGTCGGCTCGATAGGCCGCGCGCAGGGTGACAGCGCGCGTGCCGCCGCGGGCGCTGGCCCGGTCCTTCTCGGCCCGGCCGGCCGCCACCTCGGCCCGGCGCGCCTCCTGCGCGAGATTTTCGGCGTGCTCGCGCTCTTCGAGGTCAGACGGCTTGCTGAGCTGCAGCGCCAGCGCTGCCTCCCGGGCCCACTCATCGGCCTCGTGCCGCGCCGCCGCGGCGGCAGCCTGCTTCTCGGCCTCCTGGCGCTCCAGCCAGGCCGTGAGGGCCGCCTTGCAGACCTCGGCGGCGAGCACCGCCTTGCCCTTCCCCGACTTGTTGTCCTGGATCAGCGCGCCGTAGCGCGCCTGGATCTCAGCCTTGGCGTCATCGTGCGGCTTGGCCTCGGCGATGCGGCGCTCGTCCGCCCGCTTGATCGCCTTGCGAAGCAGGTCGAGCAGCTTCGACACGCCCTCGGCATCGGCAGCGCTCTTGATCCCGCCAGCGTCGAGCCAGTGCTGTGCCTCGCCGTACAGGCCGTCGATCTCGTCGCGTGATAGGTCAAACGGTGTCGGCTCGGGCGGCTGATTGTGCCCGATCGGAGCCAGGGCCGCGGCGGCGCTCATTGGCGCCCCCGCTTGGCCTCTGCGCTCCAGCGCTCGATGTCCGAGCGCTCGCCACCGGCGCGAGCTTCGTCCACCGCCCGGCCGACGGTGCTGCGAATGGCCTCGCACGCCGCATCGACAGCGGCCGATGAGACCGGACCGCGTGCGGCGCGAGCCCCTTCCAGCCGCGCTGCGCGCTCGACGGCCCGTCGTCTCAGCCGGTCGGCGAACCACTCCACCGATGGCGTGGTGGTCGAAGCGCCAGCAGCACGGGCAGCCTCGAAGCGCCCGAAGGCGCGGATGCTGTCGGGATGGGCCATCACGCGCCCCGCAAGATCAGGAAGGCAGCGACGCCGAGCAGGATGCAGGCAGCAGTCAGCAGTGCGAGGATGACGAGGCCACCGAGGACACTGGCAATTGCCGCGTCAGCCGCGAGATCCAGACCCTCGTTGGCCGGCTTCGGCGGCGCCTCGCGCGTCAGGAACGACGGCAGAGGATCGTCGAAATGGCTGTCGGGGCGCATCAGACGACGCTCCCGACGAAGAGAGCGGCGGCGCCGAGGCCGATGGAGCCCGCCACAACCACGATGCCGGTGACGGCGCTCGCGATGACATGGTCAGCCCGGGCGAAGCTGGCGTTCCGCGCGAGGTTGGCGCGGGCCTTGGCGTCTATGTGGGGGACGTGAAAGGCGTCGCGGCGGTCGCGCTGGGCGCGGCGGCTGGCGATCTCGAGGTGCGGGAGCGGGCCGGCCAAGGCGGCGCGCCATCGGAAAGCGGACCGAGCACGCGACGGCCATGCGCCGCCGCGGCTCCATCCCGGTTGCGTATTGGCCGTCGCTCGTCGGCTGGGCGAAGGCCGAGGGCATCCAAGGGGTGATCCACGAGAGCCTGGTGCTCGCTCATGCACGTCCGCGCGTTTCGAACACTGAGGGCGTTGCTGGAGCGGCGGCATGACCCGCCCCCGCCCCACCGCCGCCGACCGCGGCACCTACATCGGTCTGTTACGGGCCGGCCTGCGCGATGCCGCTCGTCGGCGGGAAGAGGATCGCCGCCCGGGCGACCGTCTCGACCAGCCCCTTGCCCCCGGTGAGCGCCTGAGCGCCGACGGCGACCGCCTCTCTCCGCGAGAGGCCTGAATGGGCCGCCCTCGCTCCTTCGACCACGACGCTGCCCGGGCCCGCGTTCAAAACGGTGAGCCGATCGCTGACGTCGCTCGCCACTTCGGCGTTACATCGTCCGCTATCCGCTGGACCTGCCGGCAGGACCCGGGCCTGCGCTCTGGCGGCAGTGGCAATCCTCGCATCCTGGCTGCACTCGGCCTCAACGAGGCTGATCCGGTTCGCGCCGCTCAGGAGGCGGCCATCTCCGCCCAGGTTCGCACGCTGCGCTCCTGCGTTCGCGCCTACGGCCCTCTCTGCGTCGACAGCCCGACCGTGGCTGCGGCCCACGCCGCCGGCCTGACCCTCGACGACATCGAGGAGGTGTTCGCCGTCCCGCCCGCCGAGGCCGTCCGCGCGATCGTCGCGCATGGGGGGCGCTGAGCCATGACCTCGACCTGCACCACCGCACGTCAGTGTCCGCGGGTGCTCCCTGAGAGCGGCTTCTGCGCTGCCATGCCCGCCGCCCTCCGTGCTGAGGCGATCGCGGTAAGCGTTTCCTTGGGGGCGCCATCCTCCTCGGCGCGCTTTTCCAGTAGCAGCAGCCGCTTGAACAGGCTTTCTGCCTGCGTCAGGCTGTCGTCGCTGAAGCTTACCTCCATAGCAAGATACAGGTCCCGTAGATACGGGCATGTTATTTCTGATCCGGGCATCATAAGCGTAGCCTTTCCTAAGAATGGCCCACTCGACGGTGCGCACGGCGCGCTGCTTTGCGCGGTAACCTTTGTTAATCAAGCAGACAAGGGCTGCGATGCGCTCACGATCGATGTGCTGCACGACAGCGGCCTCATTTCCGAACACGTCGAGCCCTCCGACGTGCGCGCCCGGCCCTGTGCCGCCCTCGTCCAGGGTACGGGCGCACCCCTGAATGCCGCCGGCCGCGCCGGCGCACCGAGGCCCCTCCCGGGGCGCGTCCTCATGGACGTTTCCTCCCCGACCATCCCCTCTCTCGATGTGGAGAGGGGGCTTTTCTTTCCGCGCGACCGTCTCCGCCTGCAAGCAGTCGATCGCGCGTGCGTAGTCGTGCGTATCCCGATCCACCTCCTTCACGTCTGCTCTCCTTCCGCCGCAAGGGAACTTGCCATGAAGGATCACCACCGTGCGGACAAAGATCTCCACGCGACGGACAATGTTCACGAACGCTGACGCCCAATCCCAGGCGCTGCCCCTCGTGCACGCCCTTTTCCGCGAGGCGCACTGGCGCTCCGGCTCGCGCATGGCGGCCTACGACACCGTGGCCGGCCAGATCGACCGTTCGCCGAACTGGGTGCGCAAGCTCATCGGACGGCGCGCCGACGCCATCGTCGAGATGTGCGACTGGCTCAACATCTCGGCCGCCTACGACCGGCTATGCGCCCGGGTCGAGGCTGCCGCCGACCATGAAGAAGCTCGCGCAGCCGCGCTCAGGGAGATGCGTCATGAGGCTGGCGAGGGCGGTGATGCGCTGGTGGAGCGCCAGGCGCCGCCGGCTCGCCGAGGAGCGGGCGACCCACGGCGGCAGGCCGCCGCGCGAGTGGCTGCCCCGGCTCTGGACCCGCGAGCGGCGGCCCGAAGCGTCCGATCGGCGGAGGCGGTGAGCCGTGGCTGACGCCGTCTTCCAGATCCGCCACAGTGGCGCCGGCCTGACCCTGGTGACCGACTCCGGTACCTCGACCGCCACCGTGGCGGTCGGGCTCGGGCGCGTCCTGCTGGCCGTGTCGCAGCCCGACGGCGCGGCCGACCTCATGCTCGACCCGATCGATGCCCGGCACCTCGCCGAGCGTCTGATCCTGGCTGCCGGCGAGGTCGAGATCACGGCTCAGGCGGAGGACGCCGCATGATGCAGCGCGTCGGCCTCACGCCCAGCAGCGCAAGCTGCTGACCTTCATCGAGCGGTATGCCGCTGCCAACGACGGCGTGCCGCCCAGCTTCGATGAGATGCGGAGGGGTGTCGGGTTGCGCAGCAAGTCCGGCATCGGCCGGATGCTCGACGCGCTAGTTGAGCGCGGCCACATCCGCCGGCTCTCCAATCGGTCTCGTGGCATCGAACTGCTGACCACTCCGGTCGGGCTCGCCCTTTCCGCGCTGACGCAGGCCCGCATCCGCAGCCTCGCCGACCGGGCTGGGACCTCTCCCAACGCCTTTCTGAGCGCCGTGCTCGATGCCCACGGAGATCGTCTATGACCAAGGAGAAGAAGCCGAAGGTGCCGCCGAAGCGCGTTTTACCCGTCGCGGAGATCTGCAGGAGCGGTCAGCGCCTGCATTGCCAGTTCCGGCCGCGAGCGATCGGTGAGACCGACGATGTCCGGCTCTGGTGGTTCGAGCCATCGGGCGAGAGCTGCGGCCCGGTGAGCGCCCGGGAGGCTATCGCGCTTGGCCTGGTCGTTCCTGCCGGCGACGGCCTGTTCGGATCCAGCGACGCCCAGACCTACATCGCAGCGCAGAGCTGACGTCGATGTCGGTCGCCTTCCGCCGCCCCAAGCTTACGCACATGCCGCATCAGGTTTTCGCGCGGCAGGAGCGCGAGACCCAGCGCTTGGAAGGACTCGCCCAGCACGACGAGCATGTGTGCGTCGGCTGTGGCGTCTTCGGGGCGAGCTTCGGCTTCAAGCCTCCAGGCTGGGAACACATCCGCGCCGAGGAGGTGTGGGCGTGCAGCGACGCGGATTGCCGGGCCGAGGCTCAGGCTCAGGCCGCGCGCGGGCAGGAGGCGGCATGAGCATCGCGGCCGTAATCCGTGAGCTGCTTGCCGCCGGGCTGAGCGGTGAAGCCCTGGTCGCTGCCGTTGAGCGGATCGAGATCGCCCAAGGCGCTGCTCCCGCAACGGGCAAGGCCGCGCGCAACCAGCGCTACTACGAGAAGAACAAGGAGCGGTTGAAGGCGCAGCGGGACTCGGAGGCGACTGAAAAGCGTCTTAAAGCGCCTGAAACGACTGAAACGACTGAATTTAAGACGGGGGACGCCGCCCCCCCAAGGTCCCCCCACACCCCCCTAAACTATCCCCCCAGGATACCCCCTCGGGAGCTAAAGCTCCCTCTGCCCCCAAGGGGGCCCGGTCGAGGGGCTGCCGCTTGCCGGACGACTTCGCCGAGAGCTCCAAGGCTCGGCAGGTCGTCGCCGAGTGGGGCTACGAGGGTTCCGACGCCGACGAGGTTCTGGCCGAGTTCTGCGATTTCTGGCGAGCCGTTCCCGGTGCCCGAGGCACGAAAACCGACTGGCCCGCCACGCTGCGGAATCGGCTCCGCGAGATCGGCCGTCGGCAACCCGATGGGCAGCCGCCCCGGCCGGGGCGCCCGCGCCAACCCCCCACCACCCGCGATTTCTGGGCGCAGACCGCGCGCCAGGCTCACGAAACCCTGCCGAGGACGAGCGATGAGCAGCACCAGGGCGGTTTCCAATTCGAGGACGATCCTGCCGGTGCCGGCGAGCCCGGCCCTCGAGGCCATGGTGGGCCGGTTCGGGAACGCCCTCGAGGCGAGCTCGTCCGACTTCCGGCGCATGGCGATCTCCGCCGCCGCCGCGCCGTCGGCTGAGGCCCGGGCGGTGATGCAGGACCGCCTCGCCCTGGTCGAGGGCTGGCTGGCGCCGGCTGGCCCCGCTGAGGTCGATCGGATGATCGGCAGCCTCATGCAGGTCATGGCCGCCCCCGCTACTGGCGAGGACAGCCAGAGGATTGCCCTCGGCCTCTACCGCTCCGTACTGGCGCCTCTGCCGGCCTGGGCAATCGCCGCGGCCTGCCGGCGCTTCCTCGACGGGTCGGCGGGCGGAGGCACCTTCGCGCCGACGCCGGCCGAGTTGGCGAGCGAGGTCCGCTCCCTCATCGCCAAACAGATCGACGAGCGCGCCCGCCTGCTGCGCGTCCTCAACGCTGAGATCCTGCCGGAGCCCACGCAGGCAGACCGCGCCAAGGTCGCGCAGCTCGCCGCCGACCTCGCCCGCAGCATGCGCTTCCCGCGCAATGCGATCTCCGAGCAGGAGCTGGCGCGCGTCACCGAGGGCGGCATGGGCGGCCTGAAGTTGGACAGCCGCATCCTCTCCAAGGCCAGCGTGTCAAACGAGGCCGCCTGACCCCCGAATCCTGCCACCGCGGGCCACCCTCCCCCGCAGAGGGGGGAGAACTCAGCCACCAGGAGCACCCCATGTCCGACCACGATGCCAGCCCCCTCGACCTCGTCGCCCTCGCCGGTTCGATCGTCTCGGCCTACGTCGAGCGAAACTCGGTGCCGGCCGCGGACCTGCCCGGGCTGATCGCCTCGGTGCATGGCGCTCTGGCGAACCTCGGCGCGCCGGCCGCCCCCGCCGAGCCCGAGGTCGAGCGGCCCACCCCGGCGCAGATCCGCAAGTCGGTCACCCCGGACGCCATCACGAGCTTCCTGGATGGCAAGGCCTACAAGACCCTCAAGCGCCACCTCGGCACGCACGGCATGACCCCGGAGCAGTATCGGGAGCGGTTCGGGCTGCCGGTCGACTACCCGATGTTGTGCAGCACCTACGCTGCCCAGCGGAGCGAGCTCGCGAAGACGAACGGGCTGGGGCGGAAGCCGAAGCTCTCCGTGGCGGCGTGAGACCCGGGCCGGCGCTCCGGCGCCGGCCTCATCGTGCAGCGTGGAGGCGTACCGTGACCAAGAAGCAGCGCAACCGCCGCAAGGCCCGCCGGCAGCAGTCGGTCAAGCACGCCCAGACGGCTGAGCGCCACGACCGCGAGAGGGCCATCAAGCGCCGCCTACGGACCCGTGAGCGAGTGATTCTTCCGGCCGGCCGGGAATGGCTCGCCGTAGAGGCTCTGCCCCTCAGTGGCGCTCGCTGCGCCGCTGCGCTCAAGGCTGTTGGCCTGCCCGTGTTCGAGGCCAGGGAGAAGGTCCGTGAGCAGCGTGACGGCCGCCCGCCCCGCGTCGCCATGGTGCCGGTGATGCGCCGGGTGCTATTCGTCGGCCTTAGAGGTTGGTCCGACATGCGGCTGATCGAGGAGTGCCAACACGTCTGGCGGGTGTTCTCGGTCACCGTCCAGGGCTTGAACTGGGTACCGCGCGAGCACTACCGCCAGTCGCTGTTCGAGGCCGAGATCCTGGGAGACCGCAGCATGCCGTTCATCTTGGCCGCGGCCATGCAGGAGTTTGCGGACCACGTGATCGGCTACAAACGGTATGATGCGAGCACCGGCTTGTCGCACGTTGCGACCGAGACGGATCTACTGGCGCGGCTGTTCCAGCCGGGTGCCCGGGTAAAGATTACCGGCGGGCCGTTCGCGTCGTTTCCTGGCATTGTGGAGGAGCACAATCCGAAGTCCGACCTCTACATGGTGGGGGTCAGTGTGTTCGGCCAGGTCACTCACGTGCCCTGTGAGGAGGGGCAGCTTGTGGCGGCTTAATATTGGGACCCAATCAGTTTGATCATTAATCTACCGACTTATCTCATTGCTGGGTTCACTGATGCTGCCCGTTGCTCCAACCGAGGCGCTCACGGTCGTCCTCAGCCGCCTCGATTGCGGTACGCACCCTCGTCACCGGCGTTGTCTTCCATCGCAGGGCTGGCAGCTTTCGCCAGCTGAAATTTCAGAGTTGCGAGCGCCTCCTGAGACCAATCGCGCACGTCGGTCACGGCGACCCACGCATCGACATAGTGCTGCGGTGCATAGACGTGACCGTAGCCCATCGGGGGATTCGTCGCCATTGCCATGTCGAGGGCGAGTTGAAGGGCCGTCACGACGGGATACCAGCGTAGCTGCGGCGACACGTCCGGCCCGCGCGGCGCCTCCAGCCATGCCGGCGGACGATAGACGTCGCGGTAGTCGAAGAAGGTCACAGCGTCACTGGCGTATTGCAGATAGACGACCCGCATCGGCGCCCATGGGGTGTCCGCCGGCACGCGCGTACCGTCCTGATTAAGAAACCGCACGAAGCGGCCGTCTCGGAATTCCGGCCGCCAAGCCGGCGAGCCGGGATTGCGGCCATCGGTCACCGAACGCCAGAGCCGGCTGCCGAACGGGGGGCCGCTCCACATCGCGCCATCGACCGGATCGCCGATCATCTCGAACAACTCGACCGAGTTTTCGGAGTGCATCGCTCCCAAGCTCAGCCCGTGCAGGTAGAGCCTCGGGCGCCGGTTCCTCGGCAATATAGTCCAGTAGCGATAGACCTCCGCGAAGAGGGCGCGGGCCGTGTCCGATCCGTAGTCCGGCTGGACGAGGAGCGACAAGGGGCTCGACAGGTATGAATATTGCACGGCGACACTGGCGATGTCGCCGTGGTGCAGGTACTCGACGGCGTTCATCGCCGAAGGATCGATCCATCCCGTCCCGGTCGGCGTGATCACGACGAGGATTGAGCGGTCGAAGGCCCCTGCGCGCTTGAGTTCCGCCAAGGCCAGTCGCGCCCGCTCCTGCGCGGTGTCGGCGGCGCGCAACCCGACATAGACGCGGATCGGCTCGGCCGCCGGACGCCCGGTGACGGCGCCGATCTCCGCCGCACCAGGGCCCGACGCCACGAACTCGCGCCCGGCACGCCCGAGGTCCTTCCATCGGACCAGCGATCCTGGACCTCCGGTCCGCGTCGGCTCGACCGGCTGCGGGCGCTCCGGCTCCAGCAGCGCGTCTCGTTCGCGAAACGAGGCGTCGAGCATGTGGAAGGCCCCGCGGAACAGCACGCCGTTCGCCAGCGACAAAAACAAGACGACCGCTGCGGAGACGCCGATCACGGTCGCGACCCGCCTGGGAACAAATCGGCGCGCCCGACCGGCCATGCCGCGGGCGGTCAGCCCGAATTGCCGCACGAGCACCAGGAGCGTGGCGAAGGTCGCCAAAGCCACCAAGCAGACCTGAAGCGGATGTACGCTCGCGATGGGTTCCATCCCCATCACCCGGCGGATGGAGTTCTGCCACCAGGCTGCGCGCCACAGGAAGGTCGCGGCGACCGACAGACAGAACACGAGGACGAGGGCATTTGTTACGCGGATCGCGCAGTCCGCTGGCACCGGCAGTTCCAGGTAGGCCCAGAGCCAACGCCAGGATACGCCGAGGCCATACCCAGCGGCGAAACTCGCGCCCGCCAGCGCTCCCTGGGTGAGCGCCGTTCGCGGAACGAGCGACGGGGTCAGCGCTGCCGCGAAGAAAAGGGTACCTAACGCCACGCCGACGCCCGACAATCCGTGTGCCTGGCGCCGGAACAACGCGGACCCATGGGCGGCGAGGCGCGCCGCCCGAGAGCCATTCCGAGACGGCCCTCGTTCCGGATTCGTCGATGGTATGTTGCGCGCTCGCACCGAGAGGTCTCCGGCAGGGTCCAGACGGGCGGCGCCGACATCGAGCGCCGGCCGTACTCACCAAAGGTCGTGAACGGCTAAGTCAATGAAGTCGGGAACAAGCTCGTAGCAGAACATGATCCGGCGCTCGCTCGGATTCCAATAGGCATTAGGATAGCCGCAGGCTTCACCCTCGACCACGATGTCCTTCGGAAAAATCAAGCTGGCTTGGGCGAAATCGCGAACGACTTCGAGGATCCCGGCGGTCTCGAGGACATGCCGGTATGCCGCGGTCCTCCCGCTCGCGTCTGCGTACCTGACGGTGATCCTACCCCCCGGCTTCGGCGCCAAGTGAAGCAAGCCCTCTAGAAACGACGGCTTCGCCGCAGCGGGCCTAAAATGCGGCTGTAACAAGCGGACCCAGGAGGTCTCCGCTCTCTCGAAGTCCGCGTGGCAGGTTTCCTTCCGCTCTGCGGGCAGACCTGCTTTCACCGCCACGCCCCAGAACAGGTCCGGGTCCGAACCCACCATCAGGCAGATGATCTGGTAGGCACGTTGCTTGTCGAGACCATGCGCCCCGTAGAAGGCAAGCCCTTGCCTCTGCTGCAGATTGCGTTCGCCAATCAGATAATGGCCGCGCGCGGCATCGATCAGAACGCGATGGGAGAGGTCGCTGCCGATGTGCAGAAGCGCAAGAGTGGCGAAGATATCGACCGCATCCTCCTCCCGTCCGAGCACCGGCAGGTCGAATTCGCTGACGGCTGCGTGCCCAAGCTCGTGCGCCAAGACAAAGAGCGCATTGCCGACCACGAATTCGGTGACTTCGCTCCGTTGGCGCGCGTCGAGGCTCCGAACGGATGGGCTGGCTGCGGCAATAGCCTCTGCGACAGCCCCGAGTCTTGATCCGTCCGCCGCTTGTGCGGCTGCGCTCCCAAAGCGGGAGGTCGGCGCGAGAGCCAATATGATCGAAACGAATAAGATCCGGCGAAGTGTCATAAGAGCTGCTCCATCCGGGTTCTTGCAGCATTTTCGCCCGCAAGCGACATGGGCCGCCGATCTCCTTCGACCCCGCCGATCTCCTTCGACCATGACCGGAGCCGGAAACCGCCGGTGGCCGGAGCGCATGCAAGGCGTGTTCCGAGACCAAGACCTGCGGACAAGCCGGAACCGCCGACCAAGTGCCGAGCCAATCCCACCGGCACGGACGGGAGTGCCGATCACGAAGAGGAGCGGGGCGGGATGGAGATCCCTCCTCCGGCGAGGACTGCGAGCCGTGACCGTTGACGGCGCGCTGTATGCGTCCCCACGCCGGTAGCTTGCGCCACGGCAGCGGGCAGAGGGGGCGGGCTCTGCACACCTCATGAGCCGGGTCGCACGATGCCGTGATCTCGCCTACAACCGAAAACTCGGCGACCCCGGACGTCCCCAGAGCGCTCAGGCTCGTCACGACCGCGAGGACCGTTCACATCACTAGGCCCTGATCGCCGCGCTGTCAGATCACGTCCAGCGCCACGCACACACGCGGCGCCCTCTCCGCCACCGACACACCCGGCGCCGTCGCCGCCGTGGCCGCACGACCACGACCTGAGCCTGTTCGATCAAGCTTTCGGCGGACTGCGAACCAACTGCGCTGGCGGCTGCTGGCGGAAGGGCCCGCGCGGCATACGGTAGGGCGGCACATCCCAGCACTGCTGCTGCCGCGTATCGGGTTCCTCCTCGAAGTAAAACGCGACGGCTCATCGCTGACATCTCGACGCTCCTGTCCGGCAGCAAGTGGGTATGGCGCCAGGGATAATCCTGCTTCTCGGAACCTATGCCGGCGCCGCCGCTGCTGGTGCCGGTGCAGTAACAGGATTGGCAGTCGCCGCGCACGCGGCGAGCGCCTCCCGAAGCGAAGCCTCTTTGGTTTCGTCGAACGACGTGCGCATGACTGTCCCGCCGACACCGCGGAGGTCCGCGAGAACCTTATCGGTGGTCATGCGTGTCACGAGGAGGAAGAGACCGGCGGTCCCGGGTTGCAGGGCGCTCGCGGCGTCCTTCATGAATTGGTCGTCGATGCCGATATCCGTGAATCGCCCCGCCAGTGCGCCGGAGGCGGCTCCGATAGCGGTACCGATCAACGGCGTGAGAAAGATGAGCCCGACCAACGTGCCCCACAGGGCGCCCCTTGCTGCCCCTGCTGCGGTCATGTTGATCAACTGATTGAGTTTGATCTCCCCGTCCGGGGTTTTCACGGCGACCACAGCGTCGCCCAGCTCAATGAGGTATTCTTTTTGAAGCGCCAGCACTTGGCGCCGGACCTGCTCCGCCTTCTCTTCGGACGGGAACGCAATGAAGACGAGATCACTCATCGCCGCTCTCCCCCATCGGTAAGGACCGGACGACCCTGCCCAGCCTGTCGGAACACGCGACTTTGGGTCGGCAAACGAAGCACCGTCCTCTCGAACTCGGATAGTCAGAGGATGTATTCGGCGCTCGACGAAAATACTTTTAACATCATGCTAAAGCCAGCAGACACAAACGATGACTCACGCCGTGGATACTGCTCAGCTGTCACGCGATGGGTAAAAATTCCATGAAACAAGACTGACGTCAAGTCTCATCCTATGCCTCGCTACCGCCTGCGATTGCGGCGGTGAGCTCAGGATTTTCCCGATTGCTTGCTCGGGGAAATCCTGATCACCTGATGAGGAAATTCCTTTCTTGACGCTCGCCATATTGAAGTCACTTCTTGTGCAATGATCAGTCGCGTTTCACCACGCACGTCCCGCTCGGCATGCATGTCTTCTGAGACTCAAGCAAAATCAGTCATTGGCGGCGAGCGGTCAGCATAAGACACGATCATGATCGGGCACGGCATCTCAGGGCCGATCATGATAGGCTGCCACCCGCCGGATTCGCATGACGGAGGCTCCCATGAGCACGCTCGGTGTGGTCTCGGCGTCGAATGCTCCCCTCTACGTCTCGACCGGACATTTGCCGCCCTCCGACACGATGCGTGCGCTCGTCATGGAAGCCCACGATCGATACAGGTCGAACGAGGACGGAGAGATCTCGAATGTATACCCGGCGCTGTCGCGTGTGCCGGGCGATCTCTTCGGCATCTGCATCGCCGGAACGGGTGGTGAGTTGTACGCCGTCGGCGACACCGACCATGAGTTTACTCTTATGAGCGTTTCGAAGCCGTTCGTGTTCGCGCTGGTCTGCGACGCGTTGGGCGCCATCGCCGCGCGGGAGCAGCTCGGTGTGAACGCCACCGGCCTGCCATTCAACTCGCTTGGTGCGGTCGAGGGAGGTGACGGCCGCACCAATCCCATGGTGAACGCGGGCGCCATCGCGACGACGGCTCTCGTGCCGGGAGCCGACGCGGACGAGAAATGGGCAGTCATCCGGGATGGCCTGTCGCGTTTCGCGGGCCGGCGTCTCCACCTCAACGAGGAGGTGTACACCTCCGCCTGCGAGACGAATTTCCGCAACCGCGGAATTGCCCATCTCCTCCGCAGTCTCGGCAGGATCACGGCCGATCCGACCGAGGTGACCGACCTCTATACGCGCCAGTGCTCCCTGAACGTCACCGCGCAGGATCTCGCGGTGATGGGAGCGACGCTCGCGGATGGCGGCGTGAACCCGGTCACGCGTGAGCGGGTCATCGATGCGGAGACCTGTCACTACGCCCTGGTCGTGATGGCCACAGCCGGCCTCTACGAGACGTCCGGAGACTGGCTCTACGAGATCGGGCTGCCGGGCAAGAGCGGCATCAGCGGAGGCATCGTCACCGTATCGCCGGGAAAAGGGGGCCTCGGGACATTCGCGCCGCGGCTCGACCGCGCCGGCAACAGCGTGAAGGGCCAACTCGTCGCCCGGCACCTGTCCCGCCGGCTCGGTATGGACCTGTTCGTCTCGAAGCCCCAGGCGTGATCGCCGCCGTGCGGGGATTGCTGCTGTACCAGGAGGGCTCGGATCATGGTCGGACAAGCGGCTCCGGTCTCGGACCCCGCCTTGGCGCCCGCCGCGGATAACCACGTCTCCTGGGTGCCGATGATCACCATCGCGCTCGGGCAGATGCTGATGTCCTTCAACGTGGCGTCCCTGCCGGTCGCGCTCGGCGGTATGGTCCAGAGCTTTAATGTCCCACCCACGACGGTCGCCACAGCGATTGTCATGTACTCGATGGCGGTCGCCGGTCTCGTGATGCTCGGCGCCAAGCTGAACCAGCGCTACGGGGCGCCGCGCGTCTTCCGCGCCGTGGTAGTGGTGTTCGGCCTCGCCCAAGTCCTGATGACCTTCAGCCCCACCGCCACTCTGATGATCACCGCACAGGGGATCAGCGGCATGGCGGGAGCGGCGCTGGTGCCCTCGCTCGTCGCGCTCATCGCTAACGAATACCGCGGCCGCCAGCAGGCGACTGCGCTCGGCGCGCTCGGCTCCGCCCGAGCCGCGGCCGGCGTGGCGGCCTTCCTGATCGGGGGCATCCTGGGCACCTATATCGGTTGGCGCCCAGTCTTCGGCATTCTGATTGTCCTGTCGGCGCTCGTCGTCGTCCTCAGCTTCCGCCTCAATCCCGAGCGCGAACGCCCGGACGTGGGCATCGATGGGGTCGGGGTCGTGCTCGCTGCCGTGGCCGTGCTCCTCCTCAGCTTCGGGTTCAACAACCTCAACCGGTGGGGCTTGGGCCTCGCCCTCCCGGGAGCGCCCTTCACCGTCCTCGGCCTGTCCCCGGCGCCCTTGATGATCGTGCTGGGGCTTGCCTTTGGCCAGATCTTCCTGTCGTGGACGCATCGGCGGCAGGCGGCGGGGCGCACGCCGCTCCTCGCCCTCCAGGTGATCGATTCGCCCGAGGAGCGCGCCGCGGTCTACGCTATGTTCTCCGTCGTGGCCCTCGAAGCCGCCCTCAACTTTTCCGTGCCTCTTTACATCCAGATCGTGCAGGGCCGCACACCGCTCGCAACTGCCGTCGCGATGCTGCCGTTCAACCTGTCGGTGTTCTTTGCCGCCCTACTGATCACCCGCCTGTATGACCGATTCACCCCGCGCCAGATCGGCCGGGCTGGGTTCGTGCTCTGCAGCGTCGCTCTGCTGTGGCTCGCATTCGTGGTGTTCAACGACTGGAGCGAGCTTCCGGTGCTGGTTGGGCTCGTCCTGTTCGGCATCGGGCAAGGTTCGCTCGTGACACTCGTCTTCAACGTGCTCGTGACAGCCTCGCCCAAGGACCTCGCCGGCGACGTCGGTTCCCTGCGGGGGACGACCAACAACCTCGCGGCGGCCGTGGGAACCGCGGTGGCGGGCGCGCTGCTCGTCGGGCTTCTCAGCACCTCCGTCCTGCGCAGCCTGGCGGAACATCCGACGCTCCCGCCCGCGCTCCAGTCGCAGGTCGACCTCGACAGCATCACCTTCGTGAGCAACGACCGGCTGCGCAGCGTCATGGCCGGCACGACTGCAACCCCCGAGCAGGTCGACGAGGCAATCCGGGTGAACGCCGAGGCGCGCCTGCGCGCGCTGAAGATCGGGTTCCTGCTCATGGCGGCGCTCTCGCTCCTGACGATCATTCCGGCCGGTCGGCTGCCGCCCTACAGACCCGGAGAGATCCCCGGCAGCCGGCCCGAGCGCGCAGCGGGCGAGTCAACGACCGCCGACGCGCAATCCCCTGCCGGCGCGATCGCCAACCCGGCCTGAGACCGGCTCCTCGTCTCGCGCACTCGGGCGCGGGATGCGTCGAACAGGCGTGTTCTGGATGGGGTTGAAAAAGGCCATGGTCGTGCCACGCCACCGGTTCCCGGCGCCGATCGCTGCCGCGGCGCTGTTCCTGAGCGGCTGCAACGACCCTGCCCCACCCCCAGCCGCCGAGATCAGGCCCGTCCGGGTCGTCACGGTGGGCCAGCGGAGCGATGGCGACGTCGTCTCCCTGACCGGGACCGTCCAGCCGCAGGTGGAGGTCAATCTCGCCTTCCGCATCGACGGGCGCATGATCGAACGCTTTGTCTCCGTGGGCGACGGGGTCAAGGCCGGTCAGGTCGTGGCGCGCCTCGATCCGGAGAACGAGCGGAGCGCGGTCCGGGCCGCCCAGGCCGCCGTAGTGGCGGCCGAAGGCCAGTACGACGAAGCGCGGAACAACTATGGGCGGCAGCGCGAATTGCTCGTTGGCGGCTGGACGACCCGCGTCCGCTACGATCAGGCGCTGCAGCAGCAGAACACCACGCGCGCTCAACGCGACGCCGCTCTCGCCCAGCTACGCATCGCGGAGGAACGCGCCAGCGACACCGAACTCAAGGCCGACGCGCCCGGAACAGTCACTCGGCGCGGGGCCGAGCAGGGCGAGATCGTCCGAGCGGGACAGATGATCGTGCAGGTCGCCCGCGAGGACGGGAAGGACGCCGTATTCGACGTGCCGGCCTCGATCAAGGATCGGGCTCCTCCCGATCCGGTGATCGAGGTGGCCCTGACGATGGACGCGGCGGTCACGGCCCGTGGCCGGGTGCGGGAGATCTCGCCGCGGGCGGATCCGGTGACGGGGACGTTCCAGGTGCGGGTCGGGTTGAGTGACCCGCCGCCGCAGATGCGGCTCGGCGCGGCCGTCACCGGCCGCATGCACATCGGTCGCGATGGCGAACTGGAGATCCCGGCGACGGCGCTGCTCGCGGAGGGCGAGCACCCGGCCGTCTGGATCGTGGATCCGGCGACGATGGCCGTCGGTCTGCGCGCGGTCGAACTCGTTCGCTTCGACCAGTCCCGCGCCCTCATCGCCGGCGGCCTTGCGCCGGGCGAGATCGTTGTGACCGCCGGGATTCACGCCTTGCGGCCCGGGCAGAGGGTGCGTCTGCTGGGAGCGGCGACATGATCGGGCCGAATCTCGCGGAGTGGTCGGTCCGGCGCCCCTCCGTCGTGATCTACCTGATGCTCGCGTCGATCCTGGCCGGCGCGGTCGCCTATCAGCGCCTCGGCCGGGCCGAGGACCCAGTCTTCACCTTCCGCACGATGATCGTCCAGGCCGCGTGGCCGGGCGCGACGATCGAGGACACGGTGCAGCAGGTCACCGAGCGGATCGAGCGTGCGGTCCAGGAGACGCCGCATCTCGATAAGGTGCGCAGCTTCACCCGCCCCGGCACGGCGACGATCTTCGTTGACCTAAAGGGCTCCACCCCACCGAGGGAGGTTCCCGACCTCTGGTACCAGGTCCGCAAGCGCGTCGGGGACATCCGCCACACCCTGCCGGCCGGCGTGATTGGGCCGGGCTTCAACGACGATTTCGGTGACACCTACGGCATCATCTACGGCTTCACGGGCGATGGCTTCACACACCGCGAGCTGCGCGACGCAGTCGAGACCGTCCGGTCGCGTCTCCTGCTGGTCAAGGATGTCTCGAAGATCGAGGTGCTCGGTGCGCAAGACGAGCGGATCTTCCTGGAATTCTCGACCGAACGCCTCGCCGCCCTCGGGCTCGACTATCCGTCGATCATCGCCGCGTTGCGGGCTCAGAACGTCGTGCGCCCGGCAGGGGTGATCGAGACCGGAAAGGAGCAGCTCTCGGTGCGCGTGTCGGGGGCGTTCGAAACGGTCAAGGACGTCGAGGCCGTCAACCTCGCGGCCGGCGGGCGACTGATCCGCCTGACCGACATTGCGCAAGTGCGGCGCAGCTACAGCGATCCCCCGCAGCCGCTCTTTCGCGTCAACGGGCAGCCCGCGATCGGTCTGGCGATCGCGATGCGCGAGGCCGGAGACATCCTCGCGCTCGAGCGCGGGCTCGCGCGCGAAATGCGCGCGATTTCCGCCGACCTGCCGGTCGGGATCGAGCCGGTCTTGGTCGCCGACCAAGCCCGGACGGTCAGCACGGCGATCGGCGAGTTCACGACCTCGTTGTGGCAATCCATCCTGATCATCATCGTAGTGAGCTTCATCAGCCTCGGGCTCAGGCCGGGCGCCGTCGTTGCCTGCTCGATCCCGCTCACCCTCGCGATCGTTTTTCCCCTGATGTCGTGGGCCGGGATCGACCTGCACCGGGTCTCCCTGGGCGCCCTCATCATCGCCCTGACGCTCCTCGTCGACGACGCCATGACCACGGTCGATTCGATGCTCCGGCGCCTGGCGGCCGGGGATTCCCCCCACGACGCGGCGACCTACGCTTACCGCACGCTCGCCACGCCGATGCTGGCTGGGACGCTCGTCACCATCGCGGGCTTCGTCCCAATCGGGTTCGCCAAGAGCACGGCCGGCGAGTACACCTTCTCGATCTTCGCCGTCGTGGCGATCGCCCAGGTCGTGTCCTGGTTCGTGGCGGTGATCTTCGCGCCGCTGATCGGGGCGGCGATCGTGCGCGCGCCGCGGCGATCGGAGGATGCGGGTCCCGGGCGGCTCGCCAGCCTCTACATCTCGTTCCTGCAGGCAGCGATGCGGCGGCGCTGGCTCACGATTGCCGCCACGGTGGCGGCCTTCGCGGCGGCGGTCGTCGCGGTCCGCTTCGTGCCCCAGCAGTTCTTCCCGGCCTCCGACCGGACCGAACTCGTCGTGGACCTGACGCTGCCCCAGGGGGCGTCCATCCATGCGAGCGACGATGCCGCCAGGCGCCTCGACCGGTTCCTGAAAGGCCAGCCGGACGTGGTTCAGTGGAGCACCTACGTGGGCCGCGGCGCCGTCCGCTTCTACCTGCCACTCAACGTCCAGCTCCCGAACGACTTCTTCGCGCAGGCCGTGGTCGTCGCGCACGACGTGCCCGGACGGGACCGCCTGCGGGATCGGCTCGGCATGTTCCTGGCGGAGGAGACTCCCGAAGGGGTCGCACGGGTCTACCCGCTCGAACTCGGACCCCCGGTCGGCTGGCCGATCCAGTACCGCGTCACCGGCCCGGACGTCGCTACGATCCGGTCCGTCGCCGGGCGGGTCGCACAGGCGATGGCGGGGCATCCGGGGGTGCGCAACATCAACTTCGACTGGATGGAGCCGCGCCGCCAGTTCCGGATCGAGGTCGATCAGGATCAGGCCCGCCTCATCGGGCTGAGTTCGGAAAGCCTCGCGGCGACGCTGCAAGCGGCGGTGGCCGGCGCCGTGATCACGCAGGTCCGTGACGACATCTATCTCGTCGACGTGGTGGCACGGGCCATGGCGGACGAGCGCCCCGCCGTCGCGGCGCTGGAGACCATGCAGGTGCCCCTGCCCGGCGGCAGGACCGTGGCGCTGAGCCAGTTCGCCCGGTTCGGATACGCGCAGGAGATGCCGCTCGTCTGGCGTCGCAACCGGCTGCCGACCCTGACCGTGAGAGCCGACGTCGCTCCGGGCATCCTGGCGGAGGCGGCGGTCTCGGACCTCGCGCCAGCCATCCAGGCCGTCAACGCCGGTCTGCGGACGCCCTACCGGGTGGAGACGGGCGGGATCGTGGAGGAGAGCGCCCAGTCACGCGCCTCGGTCCTCGCCGTTGTGCCCGCCATGCTGCTCATGACCGTGACGATCCTGATCTTCCAGCTCGGCGGCTTTGCCCGCACTATCCTGGTTCTCGCGGTCGTGCCCCTCAGCGTCATCGGCGTCGTGCTGGCCCTGCTGGTTTTCCGTCAGCCCCTCGGCTTCGTCGCCATCCTGGGCATCCTGTCGCTGCTCGGCATGGTCGCCCGCAACGCGGTGATCCTGCTCACGCAGATCGAGGCCTGCCGGGAGGAGGGCGACGTCGTCTGGACCGCGGTCATCAATGCGAGTCTGTCACGTGCTCGGCCCATCCTCCTCACGGCCGGCTCCACCGTGCTGGGCATGCTCCCGATCGCCCCGACGGTGTTCTGGGGGCCCATGGCGATCGCCGTGATGGGCGGCCTGCTCGTCGCGTCCCTGCTCACGCTGGTCCTCCTGCCGACGCTCTATGTCACATGGTTTCGCGCCCGGCCGCAAAAGCCGCCCATGGGGGCCTCCGAGGACGGTCGGTCGCTGCCGGCGCACGCCTCGTCATGACGGAAGAGGTCGAGAGCGGCCGCTCGCGTGCGGCCGCGCGGGGAGGTCGCGCCTACCCGCTCCTCGTCGCGGCGCAGGGACTCGCGCTGCTCGGCACGGGCCTCGCGACGGTAGGACTGACGCTGCTCGCGTTCACGATCGCCGGCGCCCGCGCCGGG
>JAEWKL010000749.1 GCA_023386115.1 Pseudomonadota bacterium | reverse complement strand
CTCTCGCCGTGGAGGAGCGGGCGCCGCCCCGGATCGCCCGGGCGACGCTCTATACGGTCGCCGCACTTCTCGCGACCGGCGTCGCCTGGTCGTGCCTGTCGGAGATCGACGAGATCGCCAGCACCCGGGGCCGGCTCGTCACCACGGTGCCGAACATCGTCGTCCAGCCCCTGGAGACGGCAGCGATCCGCTCGATCGCCGTCACGGTCGGCCAGTCGGTCAAGTCCGGCGAGACGCTGGCCGTGCTCGACCCGACCTTCAGCGAGGCCGACGTGCAGCAGCTCACGGCCCGGCTCGCGGCGGCGGAGGCGCTGGTGCGGCGGCTCGAGGCCGAGGACGCGGACCGGGACGCCGCCTTCGACATGAGCCGCCCGG
The DNA here is from genome assembly GCA_023386115.1 of Pseudomonadota bacterium. GTDB lineage: Bacteria > Pseudomonadota > Alphaproteobacteria > Rhizobiales > Beijerinckiaceae > Methylobacterium. Next base: position 3,549 of record JAEWKL010000749.1, on the reverse strand, counting down.
AGCAGGCGCTGGAAGCCCGACTCGCCCGTCAGCGCAAGGCCTTGCGCGACAGCCGCCTGCGCGGCCTCGACGAGGAGCTGGCGCGGGCCGAATCGAGCCTCGCCCGCAACCGCCGCGAGGAGACGGTGCTGCTCGCCCGCCTCGACGGCCTGCGGGAGATCGAGGGAATGCGCACGACGCTCCTGGAGCAGCAGATCGGCTCGAAGCTCAACCTGCTCCAGACCCGCGACGCCCGCCTCGATGTCGAGGCCTCGCTGGTGCGGACCCGCGGCGCGCAGGTCGAGGCGCGCCACGACCTTGCCAAGGCGACGGCCCAGCGCCAAGCCTTCCTCGACGAGACCGGCCGCACCGTGCTCGAAGCCCTGGCGGAGGCCCGCGAGAAGCGCACGGTCGCGGCCGAAGAGCTGCGCAAGGCGACCCTGCGCCGCCAGCTCGTGACGCTCACCGCGCCTGCCGACGGCGTCGTGCTCGACATCGCCCAGCGCGGCGCCGGCTCGGTGGCCAAGCAGGCCGAGCCGCTCTTCACCCTCGTGCCGGCGGGCAGCCCGCTCGAGGCCGAGGTGATGATCCATCCCCGCGACATCGGCCACGTCGCGGCGGGCCAGACGGCGCGCATCAAGCTCGACGCCTTCCCGTTCCAGAAGCACGGCACGGTCTCGGGCCATGTCCGCACGGTGAGCCGTGACGCCTTCCCGTCCGACGGAGAAGGTCGCGCCAATCCGAGTTCCGGCCAGCCCCCTGCCCTGTTCTACCGCGCCCGCATCAGCCTCGACGACACGGCCCTGCGCGCCCTGCCCGAGGGCGCCGGCCTGATCCCCGGCATGGCGGTGCAGGGCGAGGTCCGGGTCGGCCAGAAGCGGGTGATCGCGTACTTCCTGTATCCGCTGATGCAGGTGGCAGATGAGGGGATCCGCGAGCCGTGAGGGGCCGGCCCGCGGGGTGCGGAGCGCTTCACGGGCCTTGCCGACGGGGCGGAGGTCGCCTCCGCATCCGACCCAGGTTCGTCGTCAGCCACATCCCCTTTTCCCGGACGACCGTTGCGTCAGCGGAAGGAGATCCGGGAAAGGGGGTGGATTACGAAAAATCGTCTGTGCTCTCGATCGGCCGTCCCCCTGGGCAGAGGACCAGCCTCGGACGGGCGAGATCGTCGTTGTCGATGATCGCGTCGCCGTGCATCTCGGGCTGGCACAAGCTCTCGTACAAGGCGTAGGCCGGGCGATAGCGCCTGGCGTAGAGATCCCGCGCCGCCGCCTCGCCGCCCAGCCGATCCATGTCCCGTCCGAGTCCCCGCGCCTCCGCCGTCCCGGCCGAGGTCCGGACGAACAGCGTCGCGTCCCAGTGGTCGCGTCGCTCGGGTCGCTGAAGGAAGGTGCCGTCCACGATCAGGATCGCGTCCTCGGCCGCCAGGCACGGTCCCTGCGCAATGGGCGCGTCGGCGTCGAGTTCGACGGACGCCGTGCGGGAGCGCCGATCCCCGCCCGGCCCGAGCGGCGCGGGCAGGAGGGCCACGATGGCGGGCAGGTCGCGGGCATCGTGATGGTGGCCCCCGGCCGAGTGGCGGCCCCTCGCGTAGCGCTCGGCCCGCGGGCGGTGGAAGCCGTCGATGGAGGTCCGGATCACGGACCGTCCTTGCCCGGCGAGGATCGCGGCGAGTTCGTCGGCCAGGGTGGTCTTGCCGGAGGCCGTGCGCCCGTCGATCGCGACCCGGACCGGATGACCGGGGCGCGGGCGGTCGATCCTCGCGGCGATCTCGCGCAGCATCGCCGCCCTGCTCGTAACCGTCATGCTCTCTTTGCCCGGGCTCGTCGTCTCGCGTCTCGGGCGCCGAGCTAAGCGCAAGGGTATGACGACTGCGCGGCGCATCCCTCACCGCGCCGCCCGCACCACCCGCGCCCGCAGCAGCATCACCACCGGCCGGATCGTCTCCCGCACATGCCCGGCGACCGGATGGTCGAGGAGCAGCATGGCGACGAGCCAGGCGCCGGCCCCCCCGAACCCGGCGAGCACGCCCTGCGGGATGGTCAGCGCGAAGCCCCGGCCGGAGAGCGCGATGACGGCGAGCGGCGGCAGGGCCGTCGCGACCGTGACGAGGGCACTGATGCGCAGCGCGCCGGCCATCTCCGCGAGGGTGAACGGCACCCGGCGGCGGATGAAATAGAGGGCGATTCCGACCTGGAGCGGGACGGTGACGAACTGGGTCGCCGCCACCGCGAGCGGACCGCCGGAGGCTGAAGCGGCGATGATGGCGGCGCTCGGGGGCAATCCGATCAGGCTCGCCGTCAGGGTGTCGCGCAGGCCCCCGCTCGCCAGCAGGACCGGATAGGTCAGCATCGCCGGGAAGGTCAGCATCGAGGCGAGCGACAGGACCTGGACGATCGGCACGCTGGCGAGCCATTGCGCGCCGAGCAGCACCAGCACCACCGGCTGGGCGATGAGCGCCATGAGCAGGGCCACCGGCCAGAGCACCGCCGTGATGTTGCCGATCGAGGCGAGGTAGGTCGGGGCCAGCGCCCGCCCGTCGCGCCGGTCGGCGGCGAACATCGGCAGGATCACCGCACCGAGGCTGCCGAGGATCATCTTGTCGGGGAGCTGGCTCACCACCTGCGCCCGACCGTAGAGGCCGACGAGGTCGGGCCCGCCGAAGCGGCCGAGGAGGAAGATCGGCAGGAGGTCGTAGGCGCGGTTGAGGAGCGTCGTCACGCTGGAGAAGCCCCCGATCGCCAAGGCCGTGCGCCAGCCCTGGAGGCAGGGACGGTAGATTCCCGGCTCCGGCCGGCCGGCGAGGCTCAACATCACCGTGGCGGCGGCGCTCGCCACCGTGGCCCAGGCGAAGCTCATCGCCCCGAAGCCGAGGAGCGCCAGGACGATCAGCACCAGGGCGTAGGTCAGGCAGGTGCCGACATTGACCCACATCAGGGCGGCGAACTGGAAGTCGCGGCGCATCAGCGCCATCAGGGGGCCGGAGAAGGGCACCAGCAGGAAGCTCGCGGCGAGAACCCGCAGGTAGGGTTCGAGCAGGGGCTGGCCGTAGGCCCTGGCCCACAGGCCGGCCGAGGCGAACAGGACCACCGCGAAGACCAGCGACAGGGCGAAGAGCACCGTGAAGGCGGTCCGCGCGCTCTGCTGCGAGGTGGTCGGCTCGTGGATGATGTAGTTGGTGGTGCCGAAATCGCGCAGGCCGTCGATGACCTGCACCAGCGCCACCCCGATCATCGACAGCCCGACCTCCTCCGGGGTGAGCAGGCGCGAGACCAGGGCGGTCTGGCACAGGGTGATCGAGAGGACGAGGTAGCGCTCGCCCGAGACGAGCAGGACGGCGCGCTTGACGAGGCTCATCGACAATCCCTTGGCGGTGAAAATTGGCCGTGAACATTGGCCGTGAAGCTTGGCCGTGAAGCTTGGCGTCGCGAGTGGCTGGGCACGGGCGGATCAGGGCGAGCCGGCGAGCGCCCCGGGCGTCGGCCAGGCCCGGCCGGCCCGCCAGGTTCGGGCGAGCGCGGCGAGGTAGCGGGCCGGATCGAGGCCGGGGACGCAGTCCCGCGCCAGCAC
>JAEWKL010000631.1 GCA_023386115.1 Pseudomonadota bacterium | reverse complement strand
GTTCGAAGGCGCCGGCCAAGGGCGTCGGCCAAGAGCGCCGGCCAAGGGCGCCGGCCAAGCCCGAACGGGCATCGGCGCTGAGGCGCCGGACGCCTTGGCATCCGGACGCCGTGGCATCGACGTGGCGATGCCGCGGCGCGAGGGTATGAGGAATGAGCTTTGCGCCGCGGTCGAATTGACCGCAGCGTCTCAAGGAGGAGGTTTGCCTTCGGGGTTCCGAATGTTCCGAAGCGGCCCCCTCCAGATGCCAATCGAACGCAGGGTCATGCACGTTTTTCGGACATTGGCGTTCGCAAGATAGCCGCATCGTTTTGAAGGCAACGCGTCCGGCCGGCCCTTGAGACAGATCTGCGCAAGCAGAATGTCGGGATTGGTGCACTCCGTCCCGAACGCAGTCCGCTGCCAGTCACAGGATAAATCTTTATGATTTTGCCGGGAACTTTACAATGATGGTTCCCGCCCAGACGTATCCACTCGTTGGATGCTGCCCCGCCGATGGCAGAGCAGGATCGAGCCGTTGCCCTTAGCGACCGAACCGACCGCCTCCATGGAAGGCACGGCCGCCGTAGGATCTGCCACCCCAACGGCCATGAACAGCGCGTCCACCATAAACCCTTCCGCCGCGATAACCGTAGGCGCGCCCTCCTCGATAGCCGTAAACGCCCCCGCGGTAGCCGTAGACGCCGCCCCCGCGGTAGCCATAGTAGCCGGGCCTGCCGTAATAGCCGCCGTAGCCGTTTGGCCGGCAGCCTCCATACGGTCCGCGGTGAAAGCCGGGTCCGCACCCACCTGCGGCCTCGGCTCCGCTGATCCCGATCCGGCCCTGTTCGAGTGGCCCCATCCCGAGCACGGCCACGAACGCGACGGCGAAGAGCGTCATCAGTCTCGATGCTCTCGTCATGAGCCACTCCAACCAAACCGTGCGCCGATGGCGGTCGATACGCGCCTACCAGTTCGCGCTCTGCTTGGGCCGGTTCTACACCACGGCCCAGTTCGAGCGAGGGCGCCGAGCGCCATTGACCTCAACCGTAGAGCGCGGCTGCGAATGACGCTTGATTCAAGGGGACAGCATGAGGACGCCATCCAGGGGTGTTCGACCGGCCTGTGACGCGATCGGCCTCCGTGGAGCTGTGCTTGTGCGCTTCGATCCGGGTAGAAGAGCCGTCCAAACTTTAGATGTATAGCGCCTTATCTGTCATCTGAGTTGATGCAGCGGGGCAAGCGGAGCCAATGATGTGGCGCTTTTCGGGGCCAACGACCGCGTTCAGATGCTCAGGCGAGCGACCTCGACCAGGACATCCTCAAGGTAAGCCCTGATTCGGCAGACGGCGGCAGTACCCGGTCCAGCGATGCTGAAGGCCACCAACTCGCCGCGTGCATGAACCCTGCGGATCAGAGTCTCCGCCTTAATGGCGACTTCGCGCTCCGTCGGTGCGCGCAGAATGCTGCCCGTATCGCTCGTAGTGACTCGGATCTCGAAGATGGGCGACTCATTCTTCATGACGAAGATGCAGCAATCTATTTGAGGCAAAAATGTGTCGTCATGATAATGGACTGGCTCGGTGCTTCGGGTTTGCAGATTCGCGCAGATCCAACACCCTCGCTCCATGCTCAATGCGACACTCGTTGTACGCCTCATCAATCACGTTGCGGCACCGATGCGCGCGGTGTGCGTCAGCGAGGGCAAGGCCAGCCTTCACTGACGCGTTGTGGAGCGGCGCCCTCCGACCCGAGCGCTGAGGGTATCCGAAGCGTCCGGCAGGCTGCGCAAGGGCGAGGCCGCCACGCAGGCTGCAGCCGGCACCGATCCGGTCGGCCGGGCGACGCGAGGCGCCGAGCGGTGCCGCAGCCGGGGGGCGCTGCCCGCCCATCGCGGTTCGAGCGCGCCGCCGCGTCATGAAGACGGAGAATGAATCGGTACGACCTGCGGATGAATCGGCGCTACTGACAGGATCTGTGGACGTGCGAAGTCTCGATGAGCCAGGCTCTGCGTTGGCTCATCGTCGTAACCGGTTTGTGCCTTGTGGGAGGATTGGCCCTTGCAGCGTGGCACCATCTCTCGAAGCCGACGAGCCTGACCCTGGCAGTCGGACCCGCCGAGTTTGACGACGCGAATCGCGTCGCCCCCTGTCCGTGATCCCGAGGTCCGGCCCGGTGGAGGCGCTCGCTCGGCTTGCGACAGGCGAGACGGCGAGGGTCCGGCGGCGCGCGGTGCGCCGCGATGCGGGCGAGGAGCCGTTGCGCCTGCTCCGCCTTCCGGACGTTCACCCGGGCAGTCGCCGCCTCGAACGGGGCGGGTCGATGGAATGACCGGCGTGCGGGACCGAGCGCCGAATTCAGGCGCTTCTCGAACGGCAGGGCGCGGTACAGCCGCGGGTCGGCGGCAACGTCGAAGCGGCGCCTGTCGCCGAAAGCGATGTAGAGCGCCGTCGCTTCAGGCTGGCGAAAGCCCGCCGTCAGGTGGCCCGCGCGTCGCCGAGCCGGACGGCTTCGTCCTCGCGCGCCCGGACCACGCGTTTCGCGAGCCCCCGGCAGCGCAGGTCGGGCCGGGTCCAGATGCGGTTGGACTCCACCATCGTATCGTCGGGGCTCAGGAACGCGCCGCCGGCGATCGGCTCACCGTCGCGCACGATCGACATGAGGTCGCACGACATCGGCCATGGCAGGCTCCGAGATCGAGGAATTCGGTGCAAGAGCACGCGCCCGGCACCGGCTTCAGACGACATCGACCGACGCATGTCGTCACGCCGCGTCCATGCCGGCGAAGGCCATCATAGATAAGACAGATTGTCGACCGTGTTTGGTGCGGATATTTCTGGATCAAATCTACGATCTGGACTCTCCAGCTGAAAATAATCGACCGAGGGCGTGGATCGCGTCAATGAAATCGATCTCTCTTTTTGAGATGTTTCGAAGGACGGTCATGCCGCCGGCACGGCAGCACGTGGGAGATCCACCATTTCTCTGCGGTCGCCGGGGCGTTCGGACGAAGGACGAGGCGCGTCCGCAGCGTCTCACGGGGCCGTCCGGCGGAAGCCGGCGCCGGGGTGGCTGCCGGGCAATCGTGCGCCGCGTCCGGAAAACAGCTTCTCCCGCAAGGTCCCCTCGCGATAGGCGGTCTTGAACACGCCGCGGTCCTGCAATTCGGGGATGAGCAAGTTCACCACCGCGTCGAGCGATTCCGGCATCACGGTGCGCACGAGGTTGAAGCCGTCGACATCTGCCTCCGCCACCCAGGACAGGAGTTCGTCGGCGACCTCGCCGGGCGAGCCGACCACCACCGCCGCCCGGGCGCCGGCCGGCGTGAAGTCGAGGAGGTCGCGCACCAGGGTCGGGCGCTCGGCGCGGGTGAGGTTCTCCACCGTCGAGCGGATCGCGTTGGTGCGCTGGAAGGCGAGCGGATCGTCGAGGGACAGGCCCGAGAGGTCGATCCCGGTCCAGCCGGATACGAGCGCCAGCTGACCCGCCGCGTCGATGTAGCCGCGATACTCGTCGCGCAGGTCGCGGGCCTCGGCCGAGGTCGGTGCCACGATCACGGTGGCGCCGAGGAAGGTCAGGACATCGTAGGGATCGCGCCCTGCCTCGTGGGCCGCATCGCGGACGCTGCGGACCGCTCTTGCGGCGGCGGGCTTCGTCGGGCCGTTGAGGAAGACGCTCTCGGCATGGCGCCCGGCGAAGCGCATGCCTCGCTCGGACGTGCCGGCCTGGTAGAGGACCGGCGTGCGTTGCGGCGAGGGCTCGGCGAGGTGGCGCGCATCGACCTTGTAGTAGGGGCCATCATGCACGACGCGGTGCACCTTGCCGGGGCGCGTGAACACGCCCACCGCCCGGTCACGCAGGACCGCGCCGTCCTCCCAGGAGCCCTCCCACAGCTTGTAGACGGCCGCCATGAAGTCCTCGGCCGCCTCGTAGCGCTGGTCGTGGTCGCGCGAGACCGGCAGCCCCATGCCGCGGGCGCCGCTGTCGAGGTAACCCGTCACGATGTTCCAGCCGAGGCGCCCTCCGGTGAGATGGTCGAGGGTGGTGAAGCGGCGGGCGAACTGGAACGGGTGATCGTAGGTCAGGTTCGAGGTGATGCCGAAGCCGAGATGGCGGGTGACGTGGGCCATTGCCGAGACGGCGAGGACCGGGTCGGCATTGGGCGCCTGAGCGCCGGCGAGGAGCGCAGCGTCGCCATTGCCCGCATAGACGTCGTAGAGGCCGAACACGTCGGCGATGAACAGACCGTCGAGGAAGCCGCGCTCGGCCGTCTGCGCCAGGTCCGTCCACCAGGACAGCGTGTTGTAATCGGCCTGGTTGTCGCGCGGGTGGCGCCACAGGCCGGCCCAGTTGTGCGACGGGGCAGCCATCTGGAAGGCATTCAGGCGAAGCTCGCGGCGCATCGTCATTGTCTCGACCGGATCTCTCGCCGCGACTCGCCGCAGCAGCTCCCGGACCGATGTCGCCGATGGAGACGAGCAAGTCAAATTAGTTTATCGATATTATGGACTAAAAACCCCGGCTGTGCCCGACCACGGTATCCTGGGTGGCTGTCACACGATCATAGCCTTGCTGTAGCGAGTTTTCCGGTGATGCCCGTCGAGGGGGTGGCGACGAGGCCGATGCGGCGCGTGGCCGCTGCGAGGGCTCGAGGGCAGGGTGACGGGCTCGTCGAAAGCGTCGAGCGGGCGGTGCGCTCGCTCGAGCGCAGGTCGGCATCAAGGATGCCGATACCGTCCTTGAGGACGATCAGGTCGAACGTCGCGGTTTCGGTGCGCTTCCTCATACCCTCGCGCCCTTGGCATCGACCCGTCGAGGCCAAGGCGTCCGGCGCCTCAGCGCCGACGCCCGTTCGGGCTGAGCCGGCGCCTTCGGACGGGTCCGGTAGAAGGCGCCGCGGTCTCATCGGACTTGCCCCCAGCGACGGACCGTCACCCGCTCGAGGCTCGCGAACACCACCGTCTCGACCACGAGGCCGATGGCGACGACGAGGAGCAGGCCGGCGAAGACCCGGTCTGTGTAGAGCTCGTTCCGATTCTGGAAGATGTACCAGCCGAGGCCGCCCCGGCCTGACGAGGCGCCGAAGACCAGCTCCGCCGCGATGAGCGTCCGCCAGGCGAAGGCCCAGCCGATCTTGAGCCCCGACAGGATCGCCGGCAGGGCCGCCGGGACCAGGATCTGGCCGACATAGCCTAAGCCTTCGAGCCCGTAGTTGCGCCCGGTCATGCGCAGCGACTCCGGCACGGCCTGGAAGCCCGCATAGGTGTTGAGCGCGAGCGGCCACAGGACCGCGTGGACGAGCACGAAGATCAGGCTGCCCTGGCCGAGACCGAACCACAGCAGCGCCAACGGCAGGAGCGCGATCGCCGGCAGCGGGTTGAACATCGCGGTCAGCGTCTCGAGCAGGTCGCGGCCGAACTGGCTCGAGACCGCCAGCGACGTCAGCCCGAAAGCGAGGAGGACGCCTAAGCCGTAGCCCTGCGCCAGCACCGTCAGCGAGATCCGTGTCCGCTCCAGGATCTCGCCGGTGGCGAGCCCGTCGACCAGGGCCGACAGGGTGGCACCGAAGCTCGGCAGCAGCAGGTCGTTGTCCTGCCAGCGCGCCAGCCCTTCCCAGAGGAGGGCCAGCACCGCGAGGATCAGGCCGCGGCGCAGCCAGGCCTGCTGCCACAGGCGGGTCGTCAGCGGCAGCCGGCGCTCGACCGGTGCCTCGACGAAGGGCGGCAGGACCCGGTCGTATTCCGGACGGATCGGCGGCGAGAGAACCTGATTCATCGCATGGCGGCCTCGGGAGCGGCCTCGGGAGCGGCCTCGAACAGCCGGTCGTGCAGGCGCTGCACCGCGGCCTGGAAGCTGCGGCTGCCGAGGCTCGACAGGTCGAAGTCGTGGCAATTGTACTCGCCGCGGACCCGGCCCGGATGGGGCGAGAGCAGGGCGACCCGGTTGCCGATCACCAAGGCCTCCTCGATCGAGTGGGTGACGAAGAGGAGCGTCATGCGGGCCTCGTCCCAGAGGGTCAGCAGTTCCTCCTGCATCTTGCGCCGGGTGAGCGCGTCGAGGGCCGCGAAGGGCTCGTCCATCAGCAGCACCTGCGGCTGCATGGCGAGCGCCCGGGCGATCGCCACGCGCTGCTTCATGCCGCCGGAGAGCTGGTGCGGGTAGCTGGCGGCAAAGGCCGTGAGCCCGACCTTGTCGATCGTGGCGCGGGCCCGCTCAAGTGCCTCGGCGCGGCCGAGCCCGCGGGCGGTGCGCAGCGGGAAGGCGACGTTCTCGACCACGGTCTTCCAGGGCGGCAGCTGGTCGAATTCCTGGAACACCACGATCCGGTCGGGTCCGGGCTTGCGCACCGGAACGCCGCCCAGCGTGATCTCGCCCTCGACCGGGGCGACGAAGCCGGCGACCGCCTTCAAGAGGGTGGACTTGCCGCAGCCCGACGGCCCGAGCAGCACGAAACGGTCGGCCTCGTAGATGTCGAGGTCGATCCGGTGGGCCGCCCACACCACGCGGCCCGGGGTGCGGTACTCGAGCGACACGCCGGCGATGCGCAGGAGCGGGTCGGGCAAGGAGCGCAGCATCTCGCGCGGCGCCGCGGGCGGTTGCGGCGCCGCCGCGGGCGCGTCGCGCTCGATCCCGGGCGGCTCGATCACCAGCGCCATGGGATCCGCCCTCAGCTGCCCGCCGCGACGCGCGGATTGACGAAGAAGTAATCGTTCAAGGCCTTCGGCTCGCTCTTGATCGCGCCGACGCGGTGCATGAACTGGCCGAGGCCGAGCGTGTTCTGCGGCTCGATCTTGAAGCTCACCTCGGGGCTTTTGATCACCTTGAGCAGCAGAGCGCGATCGATGCGGCTGCCATTGGCCTTGAGGTAGATATCGGCCGCCCGCTCCGGATCCGCGGTGATGAGACGTGCGGCTTCGTCCAGTGCGTCGACGAAGGCCTGGTAGGTCTTCGGGCTGTCCTTGTAGAACTTCTCGGTGGCGTAGAGCACGGTCGAGGAGGCCGGCCCGCCCTGGACGTCGTAGGAGCTGAGGATCACCCGGGCGTTCGGGTTCTCGGCCAGTTCCTGTTCCTGAAACGGCGGATTCCCGAAATGCGCCGTGATCTCGGTCCCGCCCTTGATGATCGCGGCCGCCGCCTCGGGATGGGGCATCGCCACGCTGTTGCGATCGAGGCGGGCAAAGTCCTTGTCGCCCCACAGCTTGGCCGAGGCCATCTGCAGGATGCGCGCCTGGACCGAGACGCCGACCGCCGGCAGGGCGATGCGGTCCTTGTCGGTGAGGTCGGCGATCGACGTCACGTCCGGACGGTTGCTGACGAGGGAGTACGGGAAGTTGCCGAGCGAGGCGACGCCGCGGACGTTCTGGCGGCCGCGGGTGCGGTCCCAGATCGTGAACAGCGGGCCGACGCCGGCACTGCCGATGTCGACGCTGCCCGACAGCAGCGCGTCGTTGACCGCCGAGCCGCCAGAGAGCTGCAGGTACTCGACCTTGATGTCGAGCCCGGCCTGCTTGCCCTGCTTCTCGATGAGCTTCTGGTCCTCGGCAACGTTGAGGAGAAGGTAGACGACGCCGAACTGCTTGGCGATGCGCAGTTGTCCTTCGGCCGCGTTGGCCGGCCCGTCCGGCAGCGCCGCCAGCACGGCCAGGCCTCCGAGCAGGGCGGCGGCGTGCCGGCGCAGGAGCCCGGCGCTTTGCTTGATCATCACCATGGTCTCATCAGTGTCCGGGGCCTGGATGCGGTCGTTCCGGCAGTCGATATGTGGCGTTATCCGCTAGTATCGTCAACCAAAAGCTTATTTTACTTTTGTCATCTCAGGGAGATAGGACCCGTCGTCATCACGCATGTTCCGAGAATATTAATTTTGTCCAGTCCGCTTACGCAACGTCACGCCGGGACCCCGAGCCTACGGCCGAGGCGGAGTGTGACGGTGATGCCGACGGGCGTCGCGGGAGCATCGAGCATGTCGCACGCGGTTCGCCGCGCGATTGACGGGCCGCGGCGCGACGCTCAGTGCGCAACCGCCGCAGCCCGATCGGTGCGGGTGGTCCTCACGCCTCCCTCGGGTCGATGGACAAATCGGCGAAGTCGCCGGTGAATTAAAAAGAACATTCTCATCGATCGCGAGGCTCGGCTCTGCGGAGACTGCCGTTGCGTGAGAACCTGACCGCCGCGCCGAAGACCGATCGATGCCGGATTCGCATCCCCGAGGAATCCGTAGCCAAGCGACCAGCCTGCTGGATCCGAGGGCCCAGCCTGCCCACCGCGGTCGGCATGTCGAGGTCGTCGGTGCGACCGCAGGCGGTCTGGGCCCTGCTTCCCACCTGACCCGCTCGTGCGGTACCTCGTCATGCGCGGCCTGATGTTGCCGCATGCCAGTGGCCTCTCCGTCGCGGAAGGGGGGAGAAACCGGCTGTTCGCCGCTCAACCGGCGGACCTGATGCCCTCTGCCGCGCTCCGCCTCCTCGACCTCGATGCCGCCTGCACCTGGCTCGCGGGACGCGTCGCCCTCGCTGGGCGCGTCGCCCTCGCCGGACGCGTCGGTGAGGGGACCGTCGCGCCGCCCATCGCGCCGGCCAAGGCGCAGCAAGGCCCGGTGCGAGACGACGCGGCGCTCAGATGTGGTAGGTGAGGCTCGCCGCGGCCTGGGCGTGCGGCAAGGCTCGCATCTGCTCCAGGGTCAGGTTGTCGAGGACGTCCGCGACGCTGTTGCGCACCGCCAGCATGGCGAGGCGCACCGAGCACGCCGCCTCGTCGGCGCAATCCTCGCAGGGGCGGTAGGCCGTGCGGCTGGCGCAGGGGAGCGGCGCCAGCGGGCCGTCGAGGGCGCGCACGACGTGGCCGATGCGGATCTCCCCGGCCGGCCGCGCCAGGGCGTAGCCGCCGCCCGGCCCCTTCTTGCTGTGCACGAAGCCGGCATTGCGCAGGTCGCCCAGGATCGCGTCGAGGAATTTTTTGGGGATCCGGTGCGCCTCGGCGATCTCGGCGACACCGATCCGGGTACCCGGGGGCAGTCCGGCGAGGTGGACCATCGCCTTGAGGCCGTACTTGCCCTTGTTCGTCAGCATCGTCGTCCTGCGGATGGCGGGGGTTTGCGAAAGAGGCGCGGCCGGTGAGCGGTGCCGGAGAGGTGGGGATTTGTCGACTGGATCGGTAGACTTCC
>JAEWKL010000620.1 GCA_023386115.1 Pseudomonadota bacterium | reverse complement strand
CTCCCGGCCGGCGCGGGCGGCGTTGCGCTCGGCGGCGAGCCGGCTCGTCAGGCCTTCGAGCACGCCGCGCACCTCGTAGAGGTTCTGCACGAACGAGGCCTCGAGCGGAGCCACCACCAGCCCGCGGCGTGGCGCATCGCGCACGATGCCGTGGTTGCGCAGGAGCAGGAGCGCCTGCTGCACCGGCTGGCGCGAGACGCCGTAGGCATCGGCCAGCTCGTCCTGGATCAGACGCGTATTCGGCGCCAGCCGGCCTTCCGTGATCTCGCTGAAGATCGCCCCATAGACCTGCTCGACGAGCCGGTGGCGCGTCAGGCTGCGGGCGTCAGACTCGCCGGCCATGGCCCGAACCCCTCTCACTCAGAAACTCTCGCTCACCGTGTTGCGCAAACCAGGCGTTCGTGCAATACCGAATTCGAAATTCGAATTCCGAATTCAATAAAGCACGCGGTCGTGCAAGGCCGACGGCTCCGGAATTCCCGAGGGAGAAACGCCATGTCTCACACCAGGATGACTCATCCCTGGATGCCTCGAACACGCCCGACGAGTCTCCACCGGCGGCACCTGCTGGCTTCCAGCCTCGGGGCCGCCGCGGCCCTGGTCACCGGCTTCCCGCGGCCGGCCCTGGCGCAGGGACAGAAGCTGGCCTTCAAGCTCGGCACTGACCTGCCGGTGCCGCACCCGGTCAATGTCCGCCTCAAGGAGGCGATCGCGGCGATTGCCAAGGAGACGAACGGCGCGGTCGAGATCAGCCTGTTTCCGTCGAACCAGTTGGGGAGCGACTCGGACATGCTGTCCCAGATCCGCTCCGGGGCGCTCGAACTCGCGACCTTCCCGGGCACCGTGGTGTCCACGCTTGTGCCGGCGACCTCGCTCACCGGGATCGGTTTTGCCTTCACGAGCTATGACAAGGTCTGGGCCGCGATGGACGGCGAGGTCGGCGGCTATATCCGCCGGGCGATCGAGAAGGCGAACCTCGTCCCGTTCGAGACCACCTGGGACAACGGCTTCCGGCAGATCACCACCAGCACCAAGCCGATCCGGACGCCCGACGACCTCAAGAACTTCAAGATCCGCGTGCCGGTGGTGCCGCTCTGGGTCTCGATGTTCTCGGCGCTCGGCGCCGCGCCGGTCAGCATCCCGTTGAGCGAGGCCTATTCGGCGTTGCAGACCAGAATTGCCGACGGGCAGGAGAATCCGCTGGCCCTGATCAACTTCGCCAAGTTCTACGAGGTGCAGAAATACTGCTCGCTCACCAACCACGCCTGGGACGGGTTCTGGATGATGGCAAGCGGCCGAGTGTGGCGCGGCGTGCCGGCGGATGTGCGCGCCATCCTGGAGAAGCATCTCAACGCCGCGGCCCTGAAGGAGCGCGACGACATCGCCCAGGCCAACCGCGACACCCAGAAGGAGCTGGAGGGGAGGGGGTTGGTGTTCAACACCACGGACCCGAACGCCTTCCAGTCCGCGCTCAAGGCGACGAAGTTCTACGGCCAGTGGCGCGAGAAGTTCGGGCCGGAAGCCTGGGCGCTGGTGCAGAAATATGCCGGAGATATCGGCTGAGGACGTTCACGGGCGTGCACGCTGCGGCTCCGCCGTCACTGCGTGCACGCCCGTCGCGAGTGCCGACGACATCTTGAGCAGAGAGACCGAGCGAGGACGACCACGATGAGGGATGTGCTCACGCCCGGGCAGATGCTCGCCGTCCAGGCGCGCCTGCAGCCCGACCGGATCGGCGCGCGCGACCTCGAGCGCGAGCTGACGTTCCGGCAATGGAACGCCCGCGCCTGCCGCCTGGCCAACGGCCTCCTCGGCCTTGGTCTGCGCAAGGGCGACAGGGTCGCGGTGCTGGCCTACAATTGCGTCGAGTGGCTGGAACTCTACCCGGCCATGGCGAAGGCCGGCCTCGTCGCGGTGCCGATCAACTTCCGGCTGGTCGGGCCGGAGGTGCGCTACATCCTGGAGGATGCCGAGGTCTCCGCCCTGATCCTGCAGGACGAGCTGGCCGGCACGATCGAGGAGATCCGCGCCGACCTGCCGGTCGCGGAATCCCGGGTGGTGTGGTTCGGGGCGAGCCCGTGCCCGGCGGGCTTCTCGTCCTACGAGGACCTGATCGGCAAGGCCCGCGAGGACGAGCCCGGCACGGCGATCGATCCGGCCGACCCGTGGATGCTGATGTATACGTCCGGCACCACCGGCAAGCCGAAGGGCGCGATCCGCTCGCATCGCGGCGCCGCCATGCTGTCGATGATCACCGACATCGAGCTCGGCGTCCATCGGCGCGATTCGGCGCTGCTCGTCATGCCCATGTGCCACGCCAACTCGCTCTACTTCTTCGGCGCGTTCAGCTATTGCGGCGGCGTGACGAGCGTGTACTCGCGCAAGAGCTTCGATCCCGAGCATTGCGTGCGGGCGCTTGCCGAGGGCGGCACCAGCTTCACCTCCCTGGTGCCGACGCATTACGCGATGATGCTGTCCTTGAGCCAGGAGGTGCGGAACCGCTACGACCTCACCCGCATCACCCGCCTGATGATCTCCTCGGCCCCGGCCCGTCCCGATACCAAGCGGGCAGTGATGGAGGTCTTCCTGAATTCCGGGCTCTACGAGCTCTACGGCGCCACCGAGGTCGGCTGGGCGACGATGCTGCACCCGCCCGAGCAATTCACCAAGTTGGGCTCGGTCGGCCGTGAATGCGTCGGCTCGGCGCCGATCCGGCTACTGGATGAGGCCGGCAACGAGGTGCCGGACGGCGAGGCCGGCGAGCTGTATTGCAGCAATCCCTACCTGTTCGACGGTTACTGGAAGCTGCCGGAGAAGACGAAAGAGGCCTTCCGCGGCGAGTATTGCACCGTCGGCGACATGGCCCGGCGTGACGCGGACGGGTTCATCCATCTAGTCGACCGCAAGAGCAACATGATCATCTCGGGCGGCGAGAACATCTATCCGTCCGAGGTCGAAGCCCTGCTCGGCAGTCACCCGGCGGTGCACGACGTGGCGGTGATCGGCCTGCCCGACGAGACCTGGGGCGAGCGCGTCCATGCGGTGGTCGTCCTGCGCGACGGCGCGACCGCCACCGAGGCCGAGATCCTCGGCTGGTGCAAGGATCGGCTGGCCGGCTTCAAGCGCCCGCGCACGGTCTCGTTCCTCGACGACGGGGCGATGCCGCGGACCGCGACCGGCAAGAACCTGCATCGCAAGCTGAAGGACAGGCTGGTGCGGGGGGAAGCCTAAATTCGCCGCCCGCGCCCCAATGAAACGCCTCTCCTCCGGGAGGGACAACGATACAACGGGAGGGAAACCCATGAGCCAGACCGTCCAGGACCTCAACGCCGACGCGCAATCCTGCGCCGCCTGGATCGCGCAGTTCCTGAAGGCGCGGGGTGTCGACCGGGTGTTCGGGCTCCAGGGCGGCCACATCCAGCCGATCTGGGACCATTGCGCCCGCCTCGGCATCCGCATCGTCGACGTGCGCGACGAGGGCGCCGCCGTCCACATGGCCCATGCCCATGCGGAGCTGACCGGGGAACTCGGGGTCTGCATGGCGACCGCCGGGCCCGGCGTCACCAATTGCGTCACCGGCATCGCCAACGCCTCGCTCGCCCGCGTGCCCGTGCTGCTGATCGGCGGCTGCACCTCGCGGCCGCAGGCCAATCTCGGCCCGCTCCAGGACATCCCGCACGTCGACATCCTGCGCCCGGTCACCCGCCAGTCGCGCACCGCCCGCGTCGCCGACCAGGTCATCCGCGAGCTCGACGAGGCGGTGGCCCGGGCCATGGGCGATCTGGCTGAGCCGGGCCCCGTCTACATCGAGATCCCGACCGACGTGCTGCGCGCCCACGTGCCGCCGCAACTGGTGCTCGACGACTGGATGCGCTCCAAGGCGCCCCGCGTGCTGCCGCCCGATCCGGCGGGCGTCGCCGCCGCCGTCGAGGTGCTGTGGGGGGCCCGGCGCCCGCTGGTGGTGAGCGGCCGCGGCGCCAGGAATGCCGGGCCCGAGCTGGTTCGGCTCCTCGATGCGCTGGGCGCGGTCTATCTCGACACCCAGGAGAGCCGCGGCCTGGTGCCGGCCGATCACCCTTCGACCGTCGGCGCGATGCGGGCCGCCGCGATGACCGAGGCCGACGTGGTCCTGATGGTCGGCCGCAAGCTCGACTACCAGCTCGGCTACGGCTCGCCGGCGGTCTTCCCGGACGCCCGCTTCGTGCGCATCGCCGACACCGCCGGCGAGCTCGTCGACAATCGCCGCGGCGAGCCGGAATTGCTCGCCACCCCGGCCCTGGCGCTGGCGGCGATCGTCGACGCCGCCGGCAACAGGGCGCCCGCCCTCGACCGGGCGTGGGCGGAGGGCTTGCGCGAGCGCCACGTCCGGCGCTCGACCGGGGCCCAGGTGCCGCAGACCGGAGAGGACGGCCGCGTCCACCCGGCGGCGATCTTCGCGGCGATCCGGCAGGTCGCGGCCCCCGACTACATCGCGGTGGCCGATGGCGGCGACCTCCTGAGCTTCGCCCGGGTCGGCCTGGAGGCGCGGACCTACATGGATGCGGGCGCCTTCGGCTGCCTCGGCATCGGCGTGCCCTACGCCACCGCGGCCTCGCTCGCCTGTCCGGACCGGCAGGTGATCTGCGTCACGGGCGACGGCGCCTTCGGCATCAACGCGATGGAGATCGACACCGCGGTCCGCCACGGCGCCAAGCCGGTCATCATCGTGTCGAACAACGCCGCCTGGAACATCGAGCGCTACGACCAGGAGTTCAATTACGGCGGCCGGGTCGTCGGCACGCTCCTGGCCGATTCCGATTACGCCGCCCTGGCCCGGGCGCTCGGCGCCCATGGCGAGCGGGTCGAGCGGCCGGAGGATCTGCCCGCGGCGATCACGCGGGCCCTCGCCAACGCCCCGGCGCTCATCGACGTCACCACCTCGCAGGTCGCGGTGTCGTCGGATGCCCGGAAGGGCCTCGGCTTCGTGCCCGACTACCAGCCGCTCACCGCCTGGGACGATGCCGAGCGGCGGCGGCGCGGCGAGGCCGTGTGATACCCCGCGCCTTCGAAC
>JAEWKL010000600.1 GCA_023386115.1 Pseudomonadota bacterium | reverse complement strand
GGGCTTCCGCCGGCGCGGGCTCCGGCCGGACCGAGACGGTGCGCACCCGGCGCGGCTCGCCGAGGGATTCGGTCAGGGCGTTGCCCGGGGTGGCGGGCGAAGCCGCCGCGCCGGTCTCGGTGGCCAGCGAGCGCGCCGCCTGCTTGACGTCGAGGGGCTGCTCCTCGCGGTTGACGATGCGGATCTGGCCGCCGTCCTTGGCGGGCGCCGTGGCGGTGCGCTCGTAGATCTGCTTGTTCTGGTCCGGGATCTCGACGCCGCCGGCATTCTGCGGCGCCACCTTGAGCGGCGCCTGATCGGCCATCACCAGGATCGGTGCGCCGGAGCGGCTGTGGTGGAAGGCCTTCCAGGTCAGCGCCCCGCCGATCGAGGCTGCGACGATGCCGAGCGCCGTGCCGACGAGGGCGATGCGCCGGCGGCCCCGCGGCCGCGGCTCGGGCATCGCTTCGGGCTCGAGGGGGGAAGCCTCCGGCTCGGAATCGGTCTCGCGCTCGACCGCGGCGAGATACTGGTTGAAGGCGGCGGCCGGGATGTGCGCTGGCGGCGCCATCGGCGCCCCCAGGGTCGGCTCGCTGCGGGTGGCGGACAGGCCGGTCTCAGGCACGGGCGCCTCGCCGTAGCTCGGCATCACCGGCTCGACGCGGCCGCGCGGCTCGCTGCGGATCGCCTCCTTGGCCTCCTTGGCCTCGAGGAGGGCGCGGAACGGATCGTCCTGGCCGACGATGCGGGCGAGTTCGGCGAGAGGGTCGGACCGATGGCCGGTCCGGGTTTGATCCGGGCGGGTGGGAGCCGGCTGCCGATCCTGCTCGTAGCCGTCGTAATCGACGGGAACCCGGGAAGCATTGGTCGTCATGGCAGCACCATCCTGTTCGCCCTCGCGTCACCTCACCGCGCGTCGGGCCCGGCTCGGCGGCACCGGCCGCCGCTTCCGATATGGGAAGGGCCGCCGTCAGATCCCATCGCTCGCGTCCCGCCGCGGCGGCCCTTACGGCATACCGCGACGTCCGGTCGCGCTCCGGTCCCGGGGCGAACCCTCAGCGCATCTCGTCGGGCGCACCGACGCCGAGGATCCCGAGATTGGACGCGACCACCCCCTTGAGGGCAGCGACGAGGGCCAGCCTCGCCTCGGTGGACTTTCTGTCGGTTTGATTAACAAACCGTAATTGCGGCAAGTCTTTGCCCTTGTTCCAGAAACTATGGAACGCGCTGGCCAGCTCGTAGAGGTGGAACGCGAGGCGATGCGGCTCGTGCGCGGCCGCCGCAGCCTCGATCACGCGCGGCACCTGGGCGATCAGGCGCATCATCTCGAGCTCGCCCGGGTCGGTGAGGCCCGACAGGTCGGCGCCCGCGAGCGCCGCCGGCGACAGGTCGAGATCGGGGAAGGCCTCGCGGGCCTGGCGGAGCACCGAGGCGGCCCGGGCATGGGCGTACTGGACGTAGAAGACCGGGTTGTCCTTCGACTGCTCCACCACCTTGGCGAGGTCGAAATCGAGCGTCGCGTCGTTCTTGCGGTAGAGCATCATGAACCGCACGGGGTCGCGCCCGACCTCGTCGATCACCTCGCGTAGGGTGACGAACTCGCCCGCCCGCTTCGACATCTTCACCGGCTCGCCGCCGCGCAGGAGCCGCACCAGCTGGCACAGCTTGACGTCGAGGGCGGCCTTCCCGTCCGAGACCGCCTTCACGGCCGCCTGCATGCGCTTGACGTAGCCGCCATGGTCGGCGCCGAGCACGTCGATCAACTCGACGGCGCCGCGCTCGACCTTCGAGCGGTGATAGGCGATGTCCGAGGCGAAGTAGGTGAAGCTGCCGTCGGATTTCAGGAGCGGTCGGTCGATGTCGTCGCCGAAGGCGGTGGCGCGAAACAGCGTCTGCTCGCGGTCCTCCCAATCCTCCGGCAGCTGGCCCTTGGGCGGCGGCAGCCGTCCTTCGTAGACGAGGCCCTTGTCGCGCAGGTCCGCGATCAGCGCCGCCACCGCGCCGCCGTTCCCGCCGCCTTGCAGGGTGCGCTCGGAGAAGAACACGTCGTGGTGGATGCCGATGGCCGCGAGGTCCTCGCGGATCCGGTCCATCATCCGGTCGATGGCGAAGTCGCGCACCAGGGGCAGCCACTCGCCCTCGGGCTTGTCGCGGAGCGTGTCGCCGTACGTGTCCTTCAGCGCCTCGCCGACGGGCTTGAGGTAGTCGCCCGGATAGAGCCCGTCCGGGATCGTGACGGTCTCGCCGAGCGCCTCGCGGTAGCGCAGGAAGGCCGAGCGGGCGAGCACGTCGACCTGCGCGCCGGCATCGTTGATGTAGTACTCGCGGGTCACGTCCCGGCCGGCGGCGACCAGGAGGTTGGCCAGCGCGTCGCCGAACACCGCGCCGCGGCCGTGGCCGACATGCATCGGCCCGGTCGGGTTGGCCGAGACGTACTCGACATTGACGCCGCCGGGCACCTTGGCGCCGCGCCCATAGGCCTCGCCCTCGCGCAGGACCGACCGCACGACCTCGGCATAGATCGCCGGATCGAGCCGCAGGTTGATGAAGCCCGGCCCGGCGACGGCGGCCTCCGTCACGCGGGGATCCTGGCGCAGCTCGGCCGCCAGGGCCTCGGCGAGCGCCTTCGGGTTCACGCGCGCCTCCTTCGCCAGCACCAGGGCGGCGTTGGTGGCGAGGTCGCCGTGGCTCGGATCGCGCGGCGGCTCGACCACGACGCGGGCGCGGTCCAGCCCCTCCGGCAGGGTGCCGGCGCGGGTGAGCGTCTCGAGCGCCTCGCCGATGCGGGCCTCGAAGGCGGCGAAGATGTTCATGCGTTGACCAGTTCTGCAAAGTTCGGGCCGGACGGGCGGCGAAGCCGCGCCCGGCGCGCCGGGCTCTTCTCACGGCGGGGCGGGCGGCTGCAAGCGGGGCCGTTCGGACGGGACGGCGGCTCCTCCCTTGTCGCCGCCGGGCCGATGCTGCAAAGCGTCCTAGCGTCATCGACCGAATTTGCCGATCCTCTGTACAAAATGGTTCAGGCTGACTACAAATGGCAGAAGACGCATGACGCTGCGCATCGGCGATCAATGATAGACCAAAATGCTAAGACACATGCAGACGCGTGCAAAACCCTAAAAAGTAAGCGATCGGTTAACGGCATCGATTTTTGTCAATACAATGATTGGCAGTGCGCCGCTGCGGTCGCAACAAGATTTCTGAAATCTCCGACTTGATGCGAAAGCGAGGACTGCTATTGTTATCGCAGGCGACACCCTTCCAGTCGCGAAAGCCCCGTGGCGAGCGGGGCTTGTGGCGGAGATTGCCGGCCACCACCGAAACCCGCGAGGGCTGAGCAGGTATGGCTGGAAGGGAGGTGAACGGCGTGATCGGATTTCCGATGATCACCGTCATCGTTGCCAAAAACCCGACCGGATGGTCTCTGACCATCACGATCGGGCTCTGGTGACGAGCTAGAGAGTCGCCTAACGAGGGTCGCGGCTGCCACTGCGGCCCTCACTCCGCTAGTGTAGGGCTAGGGCCCCGATCGATCAACGATTTTGCACGGTTACCGTGCAGGAAACGGATGGCGGGCGCAGCCGCATCCTGTCCGCGAAGCGGGCCGCGAGGGAGCAGCGGACAGCCCGACCTGCATGACGGCTGCGAGCCGCTTGCTGGAGAGCGCCAACCGACTCAGGCTCCCGTGTGCCGGCACCATGAGCGTCCGCAAAGCCGGCTTGTGCGCAACCGTAGCGGCCGTCTCTGCGAGGGCAGGGGAAAGGGTGCATCTCGACAACACGTTAAACGTCACGACCGGATTTCGGGGCCGGTTCGACGCCCGAGAGGGCGACAGGCTCCTCCCTTGTCGTCGCCGGGCCGATGCTGCAAAGCGTCCTGGCGTCACCGGCCGGATTCTCCGGCTTCTTGAGAAAAACGATTCGGACCGCGCCATGCACGACATCCGGGCCATCCGCGACAACCCGGCCGCCTTCGACAAGGGCCTGACCAGCCGCGGGCTGGAGCCGCTCGCCTCGGCGCTGATCGGCCTCGACGACGAGCGCAAGGCGGCGATCTCGGCGGCGCAAGCGGCGCAGGAGAAGCGCAACGCCCTGTCGAAGGAGATCGGCGCGGCCAAGAAGGCGAAGGACGAGGCGCGGGCGCAAGCGCTGATGGCCGAGGTCGCCCGGCTGAAGGAGGAGGCGCCGGCGCTCGACGCCGCGGCGGACGCTGCCGGCAAGGCGCTGGCCGAGCGCCTGGCGGCGATCCCGAACATTCCGGGCCCGGACGTGCCGGAGGGCCGCGACGAGCACGACAACGTCGAGAAGAGCCGCTTCGAGGGGCGGGGGCTCGCGCAAGAAGGCCGCCAGCATTTCGAGCTCGGCGAGGCCATGGGCCTGATGGACTTCGAGACCGCCTCGAAGCTCTCCGGCTCGCGCTTCGTGGTGCTGAAGGGCCAGATCGCCCGGCTGGAGCGGGCGCTCGGCCAGTTCATGCTCGACCTGCACACCGGGGAGCACGGCTATACCGAGGTGGTGCCGCCGCTGCTCGTGCGCGACGAGGCGATGTTCGGCACCGCCCAGCTGCCGAAGTTCCGCGACGACCAGTTCGCGGCCGTCCAGGGCTCGCCCGAGATGGCGCAGGAGAGCGGCGCCCCGACCCGCTGGCTCATCCCGACGGCCGAGGTCCCGCTCACCAACCTCGTGCGCGAATCGATCCTCGCCGAGGACGAGCTGCCGCTCCGCTTCACCGCCCTCACCCCCTGCTTCCGGGCCGAGGCCGGGGCGGCCGGGCGCGACACCCGCGGCATGCTGCGCCAGCACCAGTTCAGCAAGGTCGAGCTCGTCTCGGTCACCGCCCCCGAGCGCTCGACCGAGGAGCACGAGCGGATGCTGGCCTGCGCCGAGGAAGTGCTGAAGCGCCTCGACATCCCGTTCCGGGTCGTCACGCTCTGCACCGGCGACATGGGCTTCGCTTCGGCCAAGACCTACGACATCGAGGCCTGGCTGCCGGGTCAGAAGACGTTTCGCGAGATCTCGTCCTGCTCGGTCTGCGGCGACTTCCAGGCTCGCCGGATGGAGGCGCGCTATCGCCCGAAGGAGGGCAAGGGCGTGACTTACGTCCACACGCTCAACGGCTCGGGCGTCGCGGTCGGCCGCGCGCTGATCGCCGTGATGGAGAACTACCAGAATCCCGACGGCAGCATCACGATTCCGTCGGCTCTCGCGCCCTATATGGGCGGGCTCAACCGAATCGAGGGACAGCGCTGATGCGCATTCTCGTCACCAACGACGACGGCATCCACGCGCCGGGCCTGCGCTGCCTGGAGGAGATCGCGGGGCAACTCTCGGACGACGTCTGGATCGTGGCGCCCGAGACCGACCAGAGCGGCGTGTCGCATTCGCTGTCGCTCAACGATCCCCTGCGCCTGCGCCAGGCCGGCGAGAAGCGCTTTGCCGTCAAGGGCACGCCCTCCGACTGCATCATCATGGGCATCCGCCACATCCTGAAGGATCACGGGCCCGATCTCGTGCTCTCGGGCGTCAACCGCGGCCAGAACGTCGCCGAGGACGTGACCTATTCGGGCACCATCGCGGGCGCTATGGAGGCGACGATCCTCGGCGTGAAGGCGATCGCGCTGAGCCAGGCCTACGGCGCCGGCGGACGGGCCAACGTGAAGTGGCACACGGCGGCCCAGCACGGCGCGCCGGTGGTCCGGCGCATCCTGGAGGCCGGGATCGAGCCCGGCATCCTGGTCAACGTCAACTTCCCCGATTGCGAGCCCGACGACGTGCGCGGCATCGCGGTGGCGGCGCAGGGCGTGCGCAACCAGGCGCTGCTCTCCATCGACGAGCGGGTCGACGGGCGCGGCAACCCGTATTTCTGGCTCGCCTTCGCCAAGGCGCGGTTCGAGCCGGGCCACGGCACCGATCTGAAGGCGATCGCCGACGGTCATATCTCGGTCACGCCGCTGCGCCTGGACCTCACCGACGAGCCGACGCTGACGCGCTTCGCCCAGGCCCTCGCGTGAGTGAGGACGGCGCGCCGGACGTGTCCGGACGGGACCCCGCCGAGGCGGCGTCCGGCGCGGTCGAGACCGCGGCCTTCGTGCTGGGCCTGCGCGCCCGCGGCGTG
>JAEWKL010000556.1 GCA_023386115.1 Pseudomonadota bacterium | reverse complement strand
GGGCCGCCACCGTGGCGGCGATCTGGCTGCCCTCGTCATGGGCCGGGACCAGCACGGCCAGGGAGGGCCGGCGCGGGGGCGTCGGCGCCAGGCGCAAGGGCGGCAGCGAGGCCAGTACTTGCACGGCGAGAACCAGGACCGGCACGGCGCCGGCGAGGACCAAGGCCCAGAGCGAGATGCACAGGAAGAGATGGATGAGGGTCATCGGCGCGAAAAATCCTCGGCCGGCCGCGCGGGCGCGCAGCCGGGACATGACGGGATGAGGGTCAGTAGGCGGCCTGCGAGCGGAAGATCTCGCGCAGCGTCATCGCGAGGATGATCAGGTCGAGCAGCAGCGACCAGTGCTCGATATAGGCGAGGTCGAGATCGACCCGGCGCTGCATCGCGGCGGCGTTCGGCGTCTCGCCGCGGCAGCCGCGCACCTGGGCCCAGCCGGTGATGCCCGGGCGCACCGCGTGGCGCTCGGCGTAGCGGGCGACGGTGTGGGTGAACTGCGCGTCATGCGCCACCGCATGCGGCCGCGGTCCGACCAGGGACATCGAGCCGAGGAGCACGTTCACGAGCTGGGGCAGCTCGTCGAGGCTGGTGCGGCGCAGGATGCGGCCGATGCGGGTCACCCGCGGATCGTCGCGCCGGGCCTGGCGGACCACGCTCCCGTTCTCGCAGCAGGTCATGGTGCGGAACTTCCACACCTGGAACGGCCGGTTGCCCCGGCCGATGCGGCTCTGGCGAAAC
Organism: Pseudomonadota bacterium; assembly: GCA_023386115.1. Classification (GTDB taxonomy): domain Bacteria; phylum Pseudomonadota; class Alphaproteobacteria; order Rhizobiales; family Beijerinckiaceae; genus Methylobacterium. The sequence goes on along the minus strand of JAEWKL010000556.1, from coordinate 8,717 downwards.
AGCACCGGCCCGCGCGAATCGCACTTGATCAGCACCGCGATGGCGAGGAGGAGCGGCAGCAGCAGGACCAGGCCGAGGGCTGCGCCGACCACGTCGAGGGCGCGCTTGGCAACCGGGCCCGCTCCGGGGCGTAGGGCGACCGCCGGGCGGGGCCGGGAGACGACCGGCGCAGTCCCGGCCTCGACCGCCGGCGAAAGGGACAAGGCTCCAGGTGTGAGGGCTCCGGGTGTCAAGGTTCCCGGCGTCAGGAGCCCGGGGGCGAGCAGCAGCGCGAGGCCGCCCGCCGGCACCACACCTCCGAGCCCATTCGCTCCAAGCCCGCTGCCAGCCAGCCCACCACCGGTGAGCCCGCTCCTGGCAAGCCCCTTACTGCCAAGTTCATCACCACCGCCCACGCGGGATTGCGGTCGTGCTCCACGAGCCATGCGCCGTCTCCACCGTTAACGAGCGATTAACGATAGGCAGAGGCGCGACCATGAGGTCAATTTCACCACAATATCGCGTAGATATAAGTCGCTTCATCTTGGGCTACGCCGTTCGTATGCAGGCGGGTCGGCCGAATAAACGAAGGTGAACGTGAGCCGGAGGCGCAAGGCGCGGGGGGTGGTGCGGCGCCTACCGCTTATTGGGAGGCTGCGCCGTCAGCCCGGACGACCGAGGCTTTGCGGCACTCACCGGGACGAGCCCGGCGTCGCGCTTGCCGGGAGGGAAGTGTGCCGGGACGAGAAGGCCTGATCCCCATGCGAGCAGCACACCGTCTTCCCGCCTCTCTTCGGCGCGGGCTCCTTCTCGGCGCGCTATGCCTGCCGGCCGGTCTCGCGGGCGCGGCGAACGGACCGCGCGCTCCGGCCGCTGCACCCCCGCCGTCTCAACCGCCAGCCGCCGCGAGCACGCCTTCGGCGAGCCTCGCCGGCTACGCCCTCGGACCGCTCGACCGCATCCGGCTCCGGGTGTTCGAGTGGCGGGCGAGCCGCGACGAGATCTTCGCCTGGACGGCGCTGAACGACGAGTTCACCATCGGGGCCGACGGGACGCTGTCCCTGCCGATCATCGGCGACATCCCGGTGGCCGGCCTGCCGACCCGGGAGGTGGGCCGGCTGGTGGCGCGGCGCCTGCGCGACCGGATGGATCTGGCGGATCCGCCTGACACTGCGGTCGAGATCGCCGTCTACCGGCCGTTCTACATCAGCGGTGCCGTCGACAAGCCCGGCGAATACGCCTTCCGTCCGGGTCTCACCGTCGGAAAGGCGGTGGCTTTGGCCGGTGGACCGCCCCGTGTCACCGATGGCGGGTTGCTGCGCCTGGAGCGCGACGCGATCACGGCGCGCGGTGAGCTTGCCGGCCTGCACAAGGACCGCGACCAGCTCACCCTGAAGCTGGCGCGCCTCGCCGCCGAGCGCGACGACAAGCCGAAGATCGAGCTGCCGAAGGAGCTGACCAGTCGCCCGGATCCCGGCCTGCTCGCGCTCATCGACCGCGAGACCTCGATCTTCGAGGCGCGCCGCAAGGCCTTGTCGACCCAGGTCGACGCCATCGAGGACCTCAAGCGCTTCCTGCGCCAGCAGATCGACGCGCTGAACGGCCAGCTCGCCACCATCGACACCCAGATCAAGCTGATCGCCACCGAGATCCGCAGCAACGAGCAGCTCGCCGAGCGCGGCCTCGCCACCCAGCAGCGCACCGTCGCGTCCGGCCGCTCGATGGCCCAGATGGAGAGCGAGAAGCTGCGCACCACCACAGACCTCCTGCGTGCCCGCGAGGCGATCTCGCGGGCCGACCTGTCGATCCTCGACCTGCGCAGCCGGCGCGCCACCGAGGTCACGGCGGAGATGCGCGACACCCAGCGCAATCTGGAGCAGCTGAAGCCCCGGATGGAGGTGGCCGAGCGGCTGATCCTCGAGGCCGAGGTCTCCGCCCCGCGCTTCCTCTCCGACCGCGCCCAGGCCCGCCGCGCCAAGCCGACCTACCGGGTCAGCCGCCAGACCGGCACGGCGGCGCAGGAGATCGTGGCCGAGGACACCACGATGCTGATGCCGGGCGATTCCGTGAGCGTCGAGCTGCCCAATGTCGATCTGCCGGCGGTGTCCTGGCCGGCGCCGCGGACGGGAGCGATGACGTCGTTGAATTAGTGTTTCGTCGCCCGACGGGTGACGAAACGCTTCTTGCCACGACAGGCGTCATGAAACGCGGCGTCGTTCCGGGCTCCGCTGTCGCGGCCCCGGGATGACCCTCGCGCGGTGGGACGGTTGCGACGTCCCGGCGACGGGACGCCGACGGCATCAGGGCTTGCGGCGCCACCACGCGACGACCCGCGCCCACTTGTCCTCCAGCCACCGGGCCGATCGCTCCAGGGACGGCTTCATGCCGGGCAGGTCCTCGCTGAGGAGGGCGAGGCCCAGCGGCAGCATCCAGAGGCCGAAGACCGGCAGGACCGCCAGGACGCCGCCGAGGATCAGCAGAAGGGCGGCCGGGATGCGGATCCAGCGCCGGGCCGGCGCGCGCAGCCAGGCGATCGCATCGCCCACCCGCCGGGGCAGGAGATCGAGCAGCCGGGCGATCCGGTCGTCCCACGCTTGCGACAGCGGGTTCGGGGAGCCTTGCGGGTTCGGCATCGCCGTGGGAACGCGCGGGCGCGTCGTGTCGTCGGTGATCATGGCAGGACACTCATGGCGAGACACAAAGCGGCAAAGCGGCCGGACGGTTCCCCGGTCTCCGCGTCTGCTTCTCCCGGCCTGCGAGGCCGCGCCGCATTGCCGAGCCGCCGGTCGCGACCTAACTCCAGGCCCCATGGAGACAACCGGCGAAGCAGGGTGCGGCGCCACCCCGGCGGCGGGCGCCTTGCAGGTCCGCGTCGTCCAGCGCATCTCCGAGGTCGCGGCGGCGGACTGGGACCGCTGCGCCCTCTCGGCCGAATCGCTCGTGGGGGCGGCGGAGAGCCACAACCCCTTCGTCACCCACGCCTTCCTGTCCTCGTTGGAGGAGTCGGGATGCGTCGGCGGCCGCACCGGCTGGCTGCCGCTGCACGTCGCCGTCGAGCGCGATCGCCAGGTGATCGGCTACGCGCCGTGCTACCTGAAATCCCACTCGCAGGGCGAGTACGTGTTCGATCACGGCTGGGCCGACGCGTTCGAGCGGGCCGGCGGCCGCTACTACCCCAAGCTCCAGGTCAGCGTGCCGTTCACGCCGGTGACGGGGCCGCGCTTCCTGATCGCCCCGGGCGAGGACGTCGATGAGGCCACCGCCGCGCTCGTGGCGGGCCTGCGGGCCCTGCGTCGGCAGGTCGAGGCCTCGTCGGTCCACGCCACGTTCCTGCCCGAGGTGCAAGCCGAGCGGTCGGGCGATCTCGGCTTCCTGCGCCGCGTCGACCAGCAGTTTCACTGGGACAATGCCGGCTACAAGACCTTCGACGATTTCCTCGCGGCGCTGGCCTCGCGCAAGCGCAAGGCGATCAAGCGCGAGCGGCGCGACGCGCTCGCGGCCGGGCTCACCATCGAGTGGGTCACCGGCTCCGACCTCCGGGACGCGCATTGGGACGCCTTCTACCGCTTCTACAAGGATACCGGCTCGCGCAAATGGGGCCGGCCCTACCTCAACCGCCGCTTCTTCTCGCTGATCGGCGAGCGCATGCCGGAGCGCATCCTGCTGGTGATGGCCCGGCGCGAGGGGCAGTACGTGGCGGGCGCCATCAACCTGATCGGCGACCGCGCCCTCTACGGCCGCAACTGGGGCTGCATCGAGGACCATCCCTTCCTGCATTTCGAGGTCTGCTACTACCAGGCGATCGACTTCGCGATCAGCCGGGGGCTCGACCGGGTCGAGGCCGGCGCGCAGGGCGAGCACAAGCTCGCCCGCGGCTACCGTCCGGTGATCACCCATTCCGTCCACGACATCGCCGATCCGTCCTTGCGGGCGGCGATCGCCGACTATCTCGCCCGAGAGGCGCGCCACGTCGAGGCGGCGGCCGAGGCGCTCGACGAGGCGACACCGTTCCGGAAGGGCGAGGACTGACCACGCCGTAGCGCACCGATGTCTCAGCGGCTACGCTGACCCCGCGGGGCCCGCAAAGAGGCTCCGGTTCGGGAGCGAAACATCATGCGGATGTGCGAGAGAGGGCGCGGGCACGCGTCCCGCCGGTTGCTGCTGGGTTGCGTCGGGGCGGTCCTCGCCGTGCTCGCCACCCCGGCCCTCGCCGATCAGGCCCTGAGGCCGCGGAGTGGCGAGGCCCTGGCGCCGGCCCGGCCGGAGGAGGTCGGGCTGTCCTCCGAGCGGCTCGGCCGGATCAAGCGGGTCATGGAGGAGGAGGTGGCGGCCGGCCGCCTGCCGGGCGCCGTCGTGATGATCGCCCGGCGCGGCCGCCTCGCCTATGCCGAGAGCTTCGGGTTCCGCGACAAGGTCGCCGGGGCGCCGCTGGCGAAGGATGCGATCTTCCGCATCTATTCGATGACGAAGCCCCTCGCCTCGGTCGCCGCGATGACGCTGGTGGAGGACGGCCGGCTCCAGCTCACCGACCCGGTCTCGAAATACCTGCCCGAGTTCAAGGACCTGAGGGTGGCGGCAAGCCGCCCCAACGCGCTGGGCGAGGCCGCGCCCGACCTCGTGCCGGCCGAGCGCGCGCCGACCGTGCAGGACCTGCTGCGCCACTCGGCCGGCCTCGCCTACGGCGAGATCACCACCAACCCGGTGGTGAAGGCGGCCTATGCCAAGGCCGGCCTGTTCAAGCCCGACTTCGACTACAACACCACCGACCTCACCCCGGAGGAGTTCACGAGCCGGATCGCGGCCGCGCCGCTCGCCTACCAGCCCGGCACGGTTTGGCAGTACAGCCTCGCGGTCGACGTGCTCGGCCGCGTCGTCGAGAAGGCCTCGGGCCAGCGCCTCGGCGACTACCTCGCCGAGCGGGTCCTGCGGCCGCTGAAGATGTCCGAGACGGGCTTCTCGGTGCCGGCCGACAAGGCCGGCCGGATCGCCCAGGCCCTGCCGACCGATCCCGCCACCGGCGCGCCGAACCGGCTCATCGACGGCGCGGCACCGAAGAACGATTCCGGCGGCGCCGGCGGCTACGCCACGGCGGCCGATTACCTGCGCTTCGCACAAGCCCTCCTCGACGGCGGCAGCCTCGACGGTGCCCGGGTTCTCAGCCGCACCAGCGTCGAGTTGATGACCGCCGACCATCTCGGCGACCGGATCAGGCCGGTGGTCAGCCCCGGCGAGTTGCTGATGGGCGTGCCCGGCTACACGTTCGGCCTCGGCTTCATGGTGCGCAAGGAGGCCGGCCTCGCCGGCGTGCCGGGATCCAAGGGCGAGTTCATGTGGGCCGGCTATGCCGGCACGTTCTTCTGGGTCGACCCCAAGGAAGACCTGGCGGTGGTGATGATGACCCAGGCGCCGGGGCCGAGCCGGGCCTATTACCGGCGCGAGATCAAGCAGCTCGTCTACGGCGCCATCGCCGACTGAGCCGGATGGGGCGCGGGTGGCCATGGACCGGGCATGGACCGGGCATGGATCGGCCAAGCATCGGCCATGCATCCGCGCCCCTGGACTCGGGGTTGCAGGCGCCGGAGGATGCGCGCCGTCCGGCCCCAACCCCGGGCCGAAGTTCGGAGCGTTATCGCCGCATGTCCCCGATCGACCGCATCTCCGCCGACCTCGCGGCGCTCACCGCCATCCGGCGCGACTTCCACGCCCATCCGGAGCTCGGCTTCGAGGAGGTCCGCACCTCCGGCATCGTGGCCGACAAGCTCGCCTCCTGGGGGATCGAGGTCCATCGCGAGATCGGCCGCACCGGCGTCGTCGGGGTGCTGAAGGGCCGCGGCACCAGCCCCCGGCGCATCGGCCTGCGCGCCGACATGGACGCCCTGCCGATCGAGGAGGCGACCAACCTCCCCTATCGCTCGACCGTGCCGGGCAAGATGCACGCCTGCGGCCATGACGGCCACACCACGATGCTGCTCGGGGCCGCCAAGTACCTCGCCGAGACCCGCGACTTCGACGGCACCGCGGTGTTCATCTTCCAGCCCGCGGAAGAAGGGCTGGGCGGCGCCCGCGCCATGCTGGCCGACGGGCTCTTCTCGCGCTTCCCCTGCGACGAGGTCTACGGCCTGCACAACAACCCGAGCGGGCGGACCGGCGAGCTCTCGGTGCGGCCGGGCCCCGCCATGGCGGCGGCCGATTTCTTCGACATCCGCATCGTCGGCCGCGGCGCCCACGGGGCGCAGCCGAATCGCGGCATCGATCCGGTGGTGGTCCAGGCCGCCCTGGTCCAGGCGCTGCAGACCATCGTCAGCCGCAACGCCGACCCGCTCCAATCGGCGGTGCTCTCGATCACCCAGGTCCATGCGGGTGCTGCCTACAACGTGATCCCGGAGGAGGCCCACCTCGCCGGCACGATCCGCACCTTCGACGACGACATCCGCGCCCTGGTCGCCAAGCGCATGCGCGAGATCTCAGTGGGTGTGGCCGCGACTTTCGGGGCCGAGATCACGGTCGAGATCCGCGACATCTTCTCGGTGCTGCGCAACAGCGAGGAGCAGACCCGCGCCGCCGCCGAGATCGCCACCGAGCTGTTCGGCACCGCCAAGGTCGATACGGCGCCGGAGCCCAAGATGGGCAGCGAGGACTTCGCCGACATGCTGCACGCGGTGCCGGGCGCCTATGCGTGGCTCGGGGGCAAGGCCGGGGCGAACCTGCACAACGCCGCCTTCGACTTCGACGACGCGATCATCCCGCTCGGCGCGGCGTATCTCGCGCGGCTGGTCGAGCGGCGCTCGGCGACCGCCGCCGGCTGAGGCCGGTTCCGGGCGGACGGCCGTTCGGATAAGGTCCGGGCGATGCCATCTCCCTGCGTCACCCCGGGTTCCGCCTTCGTGGTCTGGGGTGACGGGGAGCGTGGCCCGATCGGCGAGCGAGCCGGTCAGACGCGACGGGACAGGACCATGACCGAGACCGCCTACGATCCCCAGAACATCTTCGGCAAAATCCTGCGGGGCGAGGTGCCCTGCCACAAAGTCTACGAGGACGAGCACGTCATCGCGTTCATGGACGTGATGCCCCAGGCCGACGGCCACACGCTGGTGGTGCCCAAGGTTCCTAGCCGCAACCTCCTCGACGCGGATCCGGCCACGCTCGGCCATCTCTACGCCGCCGTGCAGACTGTGGCGCGGGCCGCCAAGGCGGCCTTCGCGGCCGACGGCGTGGCGGTCTACCAGTACAACGAGGCGGCGGCCGGCCAGACCGTGTTCCACCTCCACGTCCATGTCCTGCCCCGGCACGAGGGGGTCGCGCCGCGCCGGCACGTCGATGGGATGGCGGATCCGGCTCTGCTGGCGCAGCACGCGGAGAAGATCCGGGCGGCGCTGACGAAATAAGTAAGCTCTCGCCTGACGCGACCCGATATTCCAGAAGGCGCGGGATCCCCTCTCCCATACGGGAGAGGGGGACGCGCGCTATTTCGAAGTCGATGCGCACGCACAAACCCCAAAAGAAAAGCCGCCCTCGCGGGCGGCTCTCCAACACTCTCGGTTCCTGCGTCGCTCAGATCAGCGCGAGTAGAACTCGATGACCAGGTTCGGCTCCATCTGCACCGGGTACGGGACCTCGGACAGGGTCGGCACGCGGGTCATGCGCGCGGTCATCTTGCCGTGGTCGACCTCGATGTAGTCGGGCACGTCGCGCTCGGCGAGCTGGCTCGCCACGACGACGATCTCGAGCTGCTTGGACGATTCCTTGATCTCGATCACGTCGTCCGGCTTCACGAGGTAGCTCGGGATGTTGACGCGGACGCCGTTCACCCGGATGTGGCCGTGATTCACGAACTGGCGGGCGGCGAACGGGGTCGCCACGAACTTCGAGCGGTAGACCACCGCATCGAGGCGGCGCTCGAGCAGGCCGACCAGGTTCTCGCCCGAGTCGCCGCGCAGGCGGATCGCCTCGGCGTAGTAACGGCGGAACTGCTTCTCGGTGATGTTTCCGTAGTAGCCCTTGAGCTTCTGCTTGGCGCGCAGCTGCGTGCCGAAGTCGGACATCTTGCCCTTGCGGCGCTGGCCGTGCTGGCCCGGGCCGTATTCGCGGCGGTTCACGGGGCTCTTCGGGCGGCCCCAGATGTTCTGGCCCATGCGGCGATCGAGCTTGTGCTTCGCCTGAACGCGTTTCGACATCGCGTGTCCTCTAGAATTTATCGCATCACGTATGAGAGGAACGCGCCCTCCTCCCCCCGAATCCGGGGCGACAGAGCGGCCGTGACGAGCCGCTCGCGGGTGCGCAAAATGTTTCGGGGCCCCGAACCGGAGCCCCGCGAACCGGGCGCTCTTAAGCGACGAAGCGTGTTCGGTCAAGTCTCAGGGGTTCAGCCGGAACCGTGCCTCGGCCTCGGCGTCCCTGACACCCAGGATCGAGACGTGGTCGCCCGGCACCTCGACGAAGTCGGCAGGGAACTCGGCATGCGCGGCGCGTGCCAGCCGGGCGCCGTACTTCGCCGGGATCACCGGATCGGCATCGCCATGCACGATCAGGATCGGAACGGGGACGGTGCCGACGATCCGGTCGGAGTGCCAGGTGTCGGAGAGCAGGCCCGCCGGCAGGAACCGGAAATGGTGGCGCGCCATCGCGGTCATCGAGTCGAACGGGGCTTCGAGGTAGAGCCCGCGCAGACCGGCCCGGCCGGCGCGAGCCGCCACCGCGACCGCCACCGCCGCGCCGAGGGAGTGGCCGTGCAGCAGCAC
>JAEWKL010000499.1 GCA_023386115.1 Pseudomonadota bacterium | reverse complement strand
TCCCTCGACCGGGGCCGAGGCGCTGCCGAGGCCGCCCTTGAGGTTGGCGGTCCGCGCCCCGAGCCCGGCCCCGACCGAGCCCATCGGCACCGGACCGGCGCTCGCCGCGGCGGCTGCCGCGTAGCCGAGGTCGCGATAGGGCGAAAAGCGGCCCCAATCCTTGTCGCCGCCGTTGAGGAGATCGAACAGGATCGCCGCCGGCACGATCGGCACCCGTGCGGCCCCGACCGCGAAGCCGCGCCCGGTCTCGGCGAGCCGGGCGACGACGCCAGCGGCGGCGTCCAACCCGAAGACCGAACCGCCGGACAACACGAGGGCGTCGACCCCCGGCACGGTGCGCTCGGGATCGAGGAGGTCGGTCTCGCGGGTGCCCGGACCACCGCCGCGGATATCGACCGCCGCCACCGTCGGCGCATCGAAGACGATCGCGGTGACGCCGGAGAGCGCGCGGGCATCCTCGGCGTGGCCGACACGGAGGCCGGCGATGTCGGTGAGACCCCCGCTCATCGCGGCTCGGCCCGGCGCATCAGCTCGGCGACCGCCGCTTCCTCGGCGGCCGAGAGCGCCTTGGGCTGGGGCGCTTTCCGCCGGCGGGCGGCGGCGACGAGGGCGAGGCCGCCGAGGCCGACCACCAGGACCGGCGTCAGCCAGAGCAGGGCGGTGTGCCAGGCGACGACGGGGCGCAGCAGCACGAACTCGCCGTAGCGCTGCACCACGTAGTGCAGCACCGAATCGTCGTCGTCGCCCTGGCGCAGGCGCTCGCGCACGATCAGCCGCAGGTCGCGGGCGAGCGGCGCGTCGGAATCGTCGATCGACTGGTTCTGGCAGACGAGGCAGCGCAGGCCGGACGAGATCGCCCGGGCCCGCTTCTCCAGGGTCGGATCCTTCATCACCTCCTCGGGCTGCACGGCGCCAGCGGCGACGGGCATGAGGAGCGCCAAGGCGAGAAGGGCGGAGCGGAGCGCGCGCATCGGGGCTACTGATCGTCCTACTCTGCGGGGACCGAATGGGGCGGCACCGGACCGGCCGCGTCGCGGATCGCCGGCCGCAGGGCCGGGGCGCCGACGCGGAAGCGCCGGTCGGTGAGGGAGAGGCCGCCGCCGAGCGCCATCACCACGGCGCCGAGCCAGATCAGCAGCACCAGGGGCTTGTAGTACAGGCGGAGGCCGATGCTGCCGTCGGTCCCGGTCTCGCCGACGCTGGCATAGACCTGGCTCACCCCGAGGGTGAGCAGGCCCGCCTCGCTCACCGACATGTTGCGCGAGGCGTAGAAGCGCTTGCCCGGCTCGATCATCCCGACCGGATCGCCGCCCTCCCGGATGGTCAGGTGGGCCACGGTCTCGGTGTAGTTGGGTCCGGTGCGGGGCAGCACGCCTTCCAGCACCGCCACGTAGGGGCCGGCGCGCAGCTCAGCCCCGCGCTGGATGGTGGCGAGGGATTCGACGCTCCAGGCCTGGGCGGCGATGCCGATCACCGTGACGCCGACGCCGGCATGGGCCAGTGCCGTGCCCCAGGCCGAGCGCGGCAGGCCGGCGGCGCGGCGCAGCGACAGGCCGACCGTCTTGCCTCGCGCCCGGGTGACGATCTCGAGGACGGCGCCCAGGATCAGGTAGGCGCCGAGCCCGATGCCGAGCGGCGCCCCGACCGGCCCGCCCCAGGTGACCGCGATGGCCAGAAGCGCGACGGCGAGCGCCAGCGCGAAGCCGACGAACAGCCGCTGGCTCGCCGCCGCGAGGTCGCCGCGCTTCCAGGCCAGCGTCTGGCCGAACGGCACCACGAGGAGCAGCGGCACCGCGAGCGGCAGGAAGGTCAGGTTGAAGAAGGGCGGCCCGACCGAGATCTTTTCCCCCGTCAGCGATTCCAGCGCCAGGGGATAGAGCGTGCCGACCAGCACCGTGGCGCAGGCCGCCGACAGGAAGAGGTTGTTCATCACCAGTGCGCCCTCGCGGGAGATCGGCGCGAACAGGCCGCCCTGGCGCAAAGTCGGCGCGCGCCAGGCGTAGAGCGCCAGCGAGCCGCCGATGAACAGGACCAAGATGCCGAGGATGAAGGTGCCGCGGGTCGGATCGGTGGCGAAGGTGTGGACCGAGGTGAGCACGCCGGACCGCACCAGGAAGGTGCCGAGCAGCGACAGCGAGAAGGTCAGGATGGCGAGCAGCACCGTCCAGACCTTGAGCGCGTCGCGCTTCTCCATCACGACGGTGGAGTGGACGAGGGCCGTGCCGGCGAGCCAGGGCATCAGCGAGGCGTTCTCGACCGGGTCCCAGAACCACCAGCCGCCCCAGCCGAGCTCGTAATAGGCCCAGTACGACCCCATCGCGATGCCGACGGTGAGGAAGCACCAGGCCGCGAGCGTCCAGGGCCGCACCGCCCGGGCCCAGGCGGCGTCGATCCGGCCCTCGATCAGCGCCGCGATGGCGAAGGCGAAGGTGATCGAGAAGCCGACATAGCCGAGATAGAGCAGCGGCGGATGGATCGCGAGGCCGGGATCCTGGAGCAGCGGGTTGAGGTCGCGCCCCTCGACCGGGGCCGGGTTGAGCCGGGCGAAGGGGTTGGAGGTGACGAGGATGAAGAGCAGGAACACCGCGGTGATCGCCGCCTGCACGCCCAGCGTGTTGGCGCGCAACGTCGGCGGCACGGACTTGCGGGCGAGCGCCACCACGGCGCCGAACAGCGCCAGGATCAGCACCCAGAGCAGCATCGAGCCCTCGTGGTTCCCCCAGACGCCGGAGACCTTGTAGATCAGCGGCTTCATCGAGTGCGAGTTCTCGACGACGTTCTGGACCGAGAAGTCCGAGGTCACGTGGGCGTAGGTCAGCGCCGCGAACGCGAAGGCGATGCACGCGAAGGTGGCGAGCGCCGCCGGCACCGTGACGCTGCGCAGGACCGGGTCGCCGGCGCGGCTCGCCCAGACCGGCATCACCATCTGCGTCAGCGACAGGGCGAGCGCCAGGGCGAGGGCGTAGTGACCAACCTCGATCAGCACCAGGGCGACCTTTCGGTAAGCGTTTTGTCCATCCGGACAGGCGATCGGTCGACGGCTCTCCCGACCCGGCGTCCTGCCGCGGCGGATCGGGGCGTCACCTTAGTCCGGTTCGTCTTCAGCGCCGCCAAGACCTTCCGCCGCACGGGGCAGGACTACTGGACGGCGGTGCGCGAGACGGGCTCGGCGGAGCCTTGCACGGACGAGTTCGTCCCGGACGACCCTTGCCCGGGCTTGCCGGCGCCTTCCTGCCAGCGCCCCTGCGCCTTGAGGGCGTCGGCGACCTCGCGGGGCATGTAGGTCTCGTCGTGCTTGGCCAGCACCGTGTCGGCGCGGAACACCCCGTCGGGCTCCAGCATGCCCTCGGTCACCACGCCCTGGCCCTCGCGGAAGAGGTCGGGCAGCAGGCCGCGGTAGCGAACCTGCACGGTCGAGCCGGTATCGGTGACGGCGAACGTGACCTTTCCGTCGGCCTCGCGCTTGAGCGAGCCGGCCTCGACCAGGCCGCCGAGGCGGAAGCGGGTGCCGGGCGCGACCTTCTGGCCCGCCACCTCGGTGGGCGAGCGGAAGAACACGATGGTGTCGCGCATCGCCGTGAGGACGAGCCCGAGGGCCGCCGCCAGCACGGCGCCGCAGACGAGGATGAGGACGGAACGGCGGCGCCGGCGCGTCATGGTGCGGGTCTCAAGGCCAGCGATGGGGGAGGGGGGTGAGCATCAT
>JAEWKL010000486.1 GCA_023386115.1 Pseudomonadota bacterium | reverse complement strand
GCCCTCGACGACGGCACCATCGCCCTCGCCAAGGGGCGCGAGGTGGCGGAGGGATGAACGTAAAGGGGTGAGCGCGTCGCGCCTGTTCCGGGACGCGCGGGATCCGGTCGCACGAAGGACACCCGATCCGGTGCGCTCGGCGGGGCTTGCGCAAGGGGCTGCCGCAGGGAACGATGCGACCGGCGGGCCGCCAGCGGGAACGGACCCCGGCTATATCGATTGCGCACAAATAAATCGCGATGTCCGTATACTGGAGCGGGCATCGCGGACAGGGAGGACGCCATGTCGACCGACGCCAACAAGGACCTCGCCCGCGCCTATTTCACCGCCTTCCTCGATCGGAACGAGGCGTGGTGGCAGCGGCACATCGCGCCCGATTTCGTGCGCCACGATCCCGGCCTGGATTTTGAGGTGCGCGGCCCCGAGGGTGTGCGCCGGCTCGGCGAGGTGCTGCATGGCGGCGTCACCGAGATGACGCTGCCGATCGAGGATGTGATCGCCGAGGGCGACCGGGTGCTGGTCCGCCTGCGCTTCCAGGGCCGCCATACCGGCGACCTGATGGGGCTGCCCGCCAGCGGCCGCACCGTCGACATCGCGGTGATGGACCTGTTCCGCATCGTCGACGGGCGCCTGGTCGAGCATTGGGCGCTCCTCGACACCCTCGGCCTCCTGAAGCAGGTCGGCGCCCTTCCGGCATGAGACCTTGCATGCACAACCCCGAGCTGGGAGATTCCGCATGGCCGCGCCGCAGATCATCCTGCACCACTACGCTTTCTCGCCCTATGCCGAGAAGGTCCGCCTGGCCCTCGGGCTGAAAGGGCTCGATTGGGGCTCGGTCGAGGTGGCGATGATGCCGCCGCGCCCGCTCCTCGATCCGCTCACCGGCGGCTACCGGCGCATCCCGGTGCTGCAGGTCGGGGCCGACATCTACTGCGACACCCACGCGATCCTGCCCGCCCTGGAGCGTCTGGCACCGGAGCCCAGCCTGTATCCGGGCTTAGGCCCGACGCTGACCGAGGGTCTGACCTACGGCCTCGAACGGGACCTGTGGCTCGCCGTCATCGGCGTCACGGTGCATTTCGCCGGTGACCTGCCGGCGGCCTTCCTGCGCGATCGCAAGGACGATTACCTCTACGTCGACATCAGCCACGCCGCGATGGAGCCGGATTTCGCCCGCAACGCCCAGCGGGTCGCGGCCTGGACCGCGTGGCTCACTGACGGGCTGTCGGACGGCCGCCGGTTCCTCGGCGGGAATCAGGCCGGGGCGGCGGACCTGGGGCATTACCACCTGCTCTGGCTGATGCGCGGCGGCGAGCGGGCCGGGGCGGTCGACCGGCTGCTCGGGCTTCAGCCCCTCCACGGCTGGATCGGACGGGTCGCGGGAATCGGCCACGGCCGGCCGCAGGCGATGAGCGCCGAGGCCGCCATCGAGGCCGCGCGGAACGCCGAGCCCGCGCCGGTCGAGGCCGTCAACGCGGTGCCGGACCTCGTCGCGGCGGCTCCGGGCGACGCCGTGACGGTGACGCCGGACGATTTCGCCCGCGTGCCGGTCGACGGCCGCCTCGTCGCCGTGGATGCGGGCGGGATCATCATCCGCCGCGACGATCCGCAGGCGGGGACGCTGCACCTGCATTTCCCGCGCGCCGGGTTCGTCGTGACGAAGGGTTGATCCGTCTGCGATGCCGTCCCGGGCTCCGCTCCCGCGGCTCCGGGACGGCGCGGAGCGATCCGCAAACGCCGGAGGCGGCGGGCGGGCGCGTCAGTTCGCGGGCTGCGAGGTCGCGACGCGGTTGCGAGCCTGGCCTTCGGTGCGCTTGCCGGCCTCCGGCGCCTTCTCGGCCGGCTTCCCCTCCGCAGGCTTGACCTCGGCCGGCTTGGCGTCGGCCTTCTTCGCGGTGCCCGGGTTGAGGCCGTCGACCTTGGCCGTCGCGGTCGCATGGGTGGTCGGGTGCAGCCGGGCCGTGACCTTCTTCGGCAGGGGCGCGGCCTGCGAGATCGCCGCGACCGGCGCGGTGTCGGCCGCCGGCAGGGCGGCGGGCGCGGCCGGAGGTGCCGCGGGAGCGCCGCCGAACAGGTTGCCGAGGAGCTTGCGATAGGAGGAGGTGTCGCCGTCGGCGCTCGCCACCGTAATCGGCGCCGCCGGGGCGGCATTGGCTGCGGCCGCCTCGCGGGTCGGGATCGGGGCCGGGTTCGTCGCCGGGGCCGCGAAGGCGAGGGCGGTCGGCTTCGCGCCGTGCTTGGCCCTGTCGTGCTTGGGATCGATCTTGGCGAGCAGGGTCGGCTTCACCTTCGGCTCGATGGTGATCTCCTCCGGCGCCGCGGCCAGGGCCTCGGGCCGGCTGACGGTGCCCAGGTTCGGCCGCGGCTGCGCCTGCTCGGCGAAGAGCTGGGTGCTCGGCGCGCTCTCGCGGAAGAACGGGTGCTGGCCGCCATCCTGGTAGACCAGGCGGGTCGCCGCGGTGCCCTTGGCGACGAGCTCGGCCACCTCGACCTCGTCCTTCTCGCGCTTGGCGACGACCAGGGGATCGACCTTCGGGTTACAGGCGCCCGCCGCCGCGTCCGAGCCGCCGAACACGTAGCGGGTGCCGCAGACGCCGACCCGCGGCTCCTCGTGCAGGGTCTCGAAATAGTCCGAGCCCTCCTTGAGGTTCCGCCAGAAGCCGATGTTGGGGTCGTTGCGGAACTTGGCGAGGTTCTGTGCCGTCATCCGGAACGGATAGGACTGGAACTGGAACGCCCGCTGCCCGCCGGCGAAGGCCTCGCGGGCGATGGCGTAGATCTCGGCGATCGCCTCGTCGGTCATGGCGAAGCAGCCGGCCGAGGAGCAGGTGCCGTGCACCATCAGGTAGCTGCCGGTGCGGCCGTTGGCGCGGTCGAAGGCGTTGGGATAGCCGGTGTCGAAGGAGAGATAGTAGGAGGAGTTCGGGTTCATCTGGCCCATGCTGATGGGATAAAACCCTTCGGGCGCCTGCCGGTCGCCCTCGCGCACCTTCGGCCCGAGCTGGCCCGACCAGCGGCAGATCGGGAAGGTCTTGAGCAGCGCGTACTGGCCGTCGGTCCCGCGCTTCCACACCTCCATCTCCGATTCCTTCTTGAAGGCACGGATCAGGATCGGGTCGCGGGGCGACATGTTCTTCGACGCCATCAGGGCGACGGTCTTCGGCGGGATCGGCTCGCGGGCGCGGGCCGAGCCGGCGGCCGAGAAGCCGGCATCCTGGCATGCCCCGAGGGACAAGGCGACGACGAGCCCGCTCGCCGCCAGCACCGGACGCATCGCCAGACGCACCATGGGATCCCCGCCTTCTCACCATCGGACCGCCGGCACACTGACGCCACGGACCGGTCTCCCCAACCCCATAGCTTCGTTAAACTTACCCGGCTCTTACCGCAAGAACGGTTAAGATTGCGGGGATCCGTCCAACAGGCACGCTGGCCAAGAAGCCGGCGCACGGCGTCACGGGGTTCACCCACGAAGACATCCGCCCGGTCTTCGGCAAAACGAAGGCCGGCTCGTGTCTGGGTTATGAGGGTTGTGCGGGGCTGTGGATGGTGGGGATCGCGGGGGGGACGCGAGGTCCAGCCCCGAACGGCTCAGAGGCTCCGCCCGATCTCCAGGAACTTCTGTGCCCGCCGGTCGCGCAAGCTCTCGGCGTCGAGGCTCGACAGCGGCTCCAGGGCGCTCGCGATCGCCTCGCCGGTGGCGCGGATCGCCGCCTGCCCGTCGCGATGGGCGCCGCCGGTGGGCTCGGGGATGATGCCGTCGATGACGCCGAGCCGCAGCAGGTCCTGGGCCGTGATCTTCATCGCCGTGGCGGCGTCCTGGGCCCGGCCGGCATCGCGCCACAGGATCGAGGCAGCGCCCTCCGGCGAGATCACGCTGTAGATCGCGTGTTCCAGCATCAGGACCGTGTTGGCGGTGGCGAGCGCGATCGCGCCGCCCGAGCCGCCTTCCCCGATCACCACCGTGACGTTGGGGGTCGGCAGGCCGAGGCAGGCCTCCGTCGAGCGGGCGATGGCCTCGGCCTGGCCGCGCTCCTCCGCCTCGATGCCCGGATAGGCACCCGCCGTATCGACGAAGGTGAGCACCGGCAGGCCGAAGCGGCCGGCGAGCCCCATCAGGCGCACCGCCTTGCGGTAGCCCTCGGGCTTGGCCATGCCGAAATTGTGCCGGATGCGGGCCTCGGTGTTGGCGCCCTTCTCCTGGCCGATGACGCAGACCGGCCGGCCGCGGAAGCGCCCGAAGCCGCCGACCACCGCCTCATCCTCGCCGAAGACGCGGTCGCCGGCGAGCGGCTGGAACTCCTCGATCAGCCCGGCGCAGTAATCGACGAAGTGCGGCCGCTGCGGATGGCGGGCCACCTGCGTCTTCTGCCACGGGGTGAGGCCGGCATAGAGTTCGGCGAGCGCCGCCGCGGCCTTGGCTTCGAGCCGAGCCACGTCCTCGCTGATCGCCACCGCGCCGTCGCGGTCGCCGAGGGCCTTCAGCTCCTCGAGCTTCGCCTCGAGCTCGGCGACGGGCTTTTCGAAGTCGAGGTAGGAGCGCATCGGAACCTGTGCTGTGTCGGGCCAGCGTCGCGGGGGCTTCGGAGGGCCCTCAGGCCGTGAAGTCCAGCGGGCACGGACGGCCCACCCGGGGCCGGGCGGCGCGGAGGCTTGGCGGAGGGGCCGGCCCGTGTCAACCCAGAGGGCGGGCCGCGGTGCCGGCCCGTGTCGACGCAAAGGGTCGGACGCGGGGCCGGCCCGCGCGACCGGCGCGAGGCTTGTCTTGCGGCAGTGCAGCATCATCTAACCGCCGAGATTCGTGCGGCGGCCAACGGAGGCCACATGGACGAGCGGGATCAGGCGGGGCGCAAGGTCGACCGTGACACGGCCGAGAGCCGCGGAGCGGGCGACGAGTGCCGGGTGCTGGTGCTGCAGGGCGGCGGTGCGCTCGGCTCCTACCAGGCTGGCGTCGCCGAGGCGATGCAGGAGGCCGCGCTCTCGCCCGACTGGGTCGCCGGCATCTCGATCGGGGCGATCAACGCCGCGCTCATCGCCGGCAACCCGCCGGAGCGCCGGGTCGAGCGGCTGCGCGCATTCTGGGACAGGGTCTCCTCCACCATCACCGTCTCGCCGTGGTGGCCCGGCGAGCAGGCGCGCGAGGTGTTTAACGCCTGGAGCGCCGCCTTCGGGGCGGCGGTCGGGGTGCCGGGCTTCTTCGCGCCGCGCTGGCCACCAGCCACCCTCTACCCGGCCGGCGCCCCCCAGGCGCTCAGCTACTACGACACCGCCCCCTTGCGGCAGACGCTCCTGGACCTGATCGACTTCGACCGGATCAACGCGTGCGAGACGCGGCTCAGCGTCGGCGCGGTCAATATCCGCACCGGCAACTTCATCTATTTCGACAACCGGCACGAGCGGATCGGCCCTGAGCACATCATGGCGTCGGGCGCCCTGCCGCCGGGCTTCCCGCCGGTGGAGATCGACGGCGAACAATACTGGGATGGCGGCATCGTCTCGAACACGCCGCTGCAATACGTGCTCGACGAGGAGCGGTTGCGCGACCTCGCGGTGTTCCAGGTCGACCTGTTCAGCGCCCGGGGCCCGGTGCCCCGCACCTTGTCCGAGGCGGCCGAGCGCGAGAAGGATATCCGCTTCTCCAGCCGCACGCGGCTCAACACCGACGACCAGATCGAGATCCACAAGGCGAAGACCGCCTTCCGGCGCCTGTTCGACAAGCTGCCGCCCGAGCTGCGCCAGGATCCGGACGTCGCCTTCCTGTCGGAGGTCAGCCACCAGAACGCGGTGACGATCTTGCAGCTGATCTACCGAGCCAAGAATTACGAGAGCGACGCCAAGGACTACGAGTTCTCGCGCACCACGATGCTGGAGCACTGGAAGGCCGGGCGCAACGACGTGCGCCGCTCGTTGCGCCACCGCCGCTGGATCGAGCGCTGCCGGCCCGAGGAGGGTGTGAGCGTGTTCGACCTCACCCGCGACGCGCGGGACTGATTCTTCATCCAGAGGAAGGAACGCCGCATGACCCGCGACGAGATCCTGAAGGCACCCTCGATGCCGGCCTTCAGCCCGAGCTACCCGCACGGGCCCTACCGGTTCATCCGGCGCGAATACCTCATCATCACCTACGAGACCGACCCGGAAGCGCTCCGCGCCGCGCTCCCGGAGCCGCTCGAGCCGGCGCCCGGCAACCTCGCCTATTACGAGTGGATGAAGATGCCGGATTCCTCCGGCTTCGGCGATTACGAGGAGAGCGGGTCGGCCATCGTCGCCAGCTACAAGGGCGAGCCCTGCAACTACTCGGTCCAGATGTATCTCGACGACGAGCCGCCGATCACCGCCGGCCGCGAGATCTGGGGCTTTCCGAAGAAGTACGGCGTACCCCGCCTCAAGGTGATGAAGGACACGCTCACCGGCACCCTGCACTACGACGAGGAGCGGGTGGCGATGGGCACGATGACCTACAAGCACCGCAGCCTGGAAGACCAGCTCGACAAGGTCCGCGACGGCATCGGCCAGCTCAACGTCAACCTGAAGCTGATCCCGGACGTCGATGGCGGCGTGAAGGTGGCACAGCTCGTCGGCTACCGCCTGAAGGACATCACGGTCCACGGCGCCTGGGAGGGTGACGCCCGGCTGCACCTGATCCCGCACGTCAATTGCCGCGTCGCCGACCTGCCGGTGCGCCGGATCGTGCGCGCCCGCCACCAGGTCGTCGACTTCACCCTGCCGTACGGCCACGTGCTGCACGACTACCTGGCCTGACGAACCTGGTCTGACGAACTCGGCCTGAACCCCTATCCTGGAGACCGCACCATGTCGCTGCAATCCGAGAAATCCCTTGCCAAGACCGCCCTCGTCACCGGCTCGACGAGCGGCATCGGCCTCGCCATCGCCCGGACCCTGGCCAAAGCCGGCGCCAACGTGGTCATCAACGGCTTCGGCAAGCCGGAGGCGATCGAGAAGGAACGGGCCGGCATCGAGTCCGAGTTCGGCGTCCGCGCAGTCTATTCCGGCGCCGACATGTCGAAGGCCGACGAGATCGCCGCCATGGTGACGGACGCCGAGAAGGAGTTCGGCGCGGTCGACATCCTGGTCAACAATGCGGGCATCCAGTACGTCTCGGCGATCGAGGAGTTCCCGGTCGAGAAGTGGGACCAGATCATCGCGATCAACCTGTCCTCGGCCTTCCACACCATGCGGGCGGCGATCCCCGGCATGAAGAAGAAGGGCTGGGGCCGGATCATCAACACGGCGTCGGCCCACTCGCTCGTCGCCTCGCCCTACAAGGCGGCCTACGTGGCGGCCAAGCACGGCATCGCCGGCCTGACCAAGACCGCGGCTCTGGAGCTCGCCACCCACAAGATCACCGTCAACTGCATCTCGCCGGGCTACGTCTGGACCCCGCTCGTCAAGGCGCAGATCCCCGACACCATGAAGGCCCGCGGCCTGACCAAGGAGCAGGTGATCGAGGAAGTGCTGCTGAAGGCCCAGCCGACCAAGGAATTCGTCACCGTCGACCAAGTCGCGGCGATCGCCGCGTTCCTGTGCTCGGATGCAGCGAGCCAGATCACCGGCACCAACCTGTCGGTGGATGGGGGCTGGACGGCGCAATAAGGCGCGATACGGCCGGCGGCAGGGCATCTCGATCCTGCTGCCCGCCGGCGACCGCCCCGCAGGCGGCATCTCACGATTCTCGCAAGGGCAGGCGCAATCGGATGCCGCTCGTCGAGCGGCGTCCTATCCATCGGATCGGACAATCGGCGCCCTGCTTTCGTATCGTAGTCGGCGCGCATCGGCTTACGCGTTGTCGGAGAAGGCCAGAACGACCATGACGCCGCTTTGCACCCGAAGCCTGTTCATCACCACGCTGGTCCTCCTCTCGTCGTCCGGCATGGCAGGACCAGCCTCTGCACGGCCACGACCATGTGCCGTCGGGGCCCAAGAATGCCCGATCTCCCTGAAACTTCCCTCCAAACGACCGAGCATAACGATAACCGGATATCTGAGCCGCCGTAAACCGAGCACGACATATCAGTTCTCCAACAAAGACAAATCGGTTCTCAGTTGGACATATCAAGGTCCTGCAGCCCGCCTTGTTCTTGCCGATTCGAGCGGAACCACCTTTGGGCCAGGACTTCCTGATAAAATCGAGCTCCTGCCAGGGCGGATATATAGATTGTCCGTATCATCTAATATGATGGCCGAAAATATATATGGAAAGTTCAAAATTAAAATCAATATAATTCCTGATAAATCCCGCTAGTATAAGCAAGTCGATTGCTTTATAAAAGTAATGTAGCTTCAAAATACCAACCGAATCCCGATCGATCAGTCAGTCGATCGACGACGACACTTCATCTAAAGCTTGCAGCAGATTACGTCGATTAACTCTCGAAATTTTTGCGGACTTCAAGTTGCAAATTGCATCGAATCGTAGTCTGCTCGTGCCGTCTCGATCGGGCAACTCGGGAGGATTGAGATGATTAATGCTGTGATTGACATATCGCATCACAATGCCAAGCCAGATTTTGTAAAAGCGAAGGCGGACGGGATCGTTGGAGTGATTCACAAGGCCACGCAAGGGCAAACTGGCTTCGATAAGACTTACAAGGATCGCCGCCAACGTGCGCTCAATGCGGGTCTTCTCTGGGGTGCCTACCACTTCGGAACCGGCAGCGACGGCGTCAAGCAGGCGCAACACTTCCTTGATTTCATCGGCAACCCAAAAGACACGCTCCTTGTGCTCGATTTCGAGGACAATCCGACAGGTCCCAGCATGGACCTGGTCGAAGCACGCGCATTCGTGTCCCATATCCACGCCAAGACGGGGCGTTTTCCGGGGTTCTACTCAGGAAACACGATCAAGCAGAAGCTCGGGACTCAATCAGATCCACTCCTGTCGCAATGCTGGTTCTGGCTCGCCCAGTACGGACCAACGGCTGTCGTGCCGCCCAACTGGCCGACGTGGACGATGTGGCAATACACCGATGGCTCCATTGGGCCGGCACCACACGATGTCGATGGAATTGGCCATTGTGACCGGGATAAATTCAACGGCGACTTGGCCGGACTGAAGAAACTGTGGGGAGTCCCATAAGTTCATGGAAGGGCCGAGGCCGGATCGTCGATACCGCCTCGGCCCGCTCGCTGTCGCCTCGCCCGGTCGAAAGCCACGGCGCGCCGGCACACCGCCGCCTCTGCTCGGCCCATAGAAAGAAACCAGCCGCCGGCTGATCTGTTCGTGTTCTACGTCTTTCCATTGGGTTACGAGCTTTTAATCGTTTAATCGGGCAACCTGCGCCCCACCACGATCTTATTCGGATGTAGCCAACGCGCTGATGCCGCAAGGAACACCGGCATCGATGTCAAGAGGAGGCGTGGCCATGTCCTACCGGAAAACTCTCGCTGCTGCCCTCGTCGCCGCCACATTCCTCGGCGGCACCGCCTACGCGACCGAACAAGCGGCCAAGCCGGCCGCGATGCAGGAAACTCCGGCGCAGAAGGCAGTCGACCAGGATGTCGGCAAGCTCTCGAAGGACGGCGCCCAGGCGTTCCGTGACATGCATCTGGCGCGCGTCGCGATCTACGACGCCGATCCGGCCCAGGCGAAGAGCCTGATCGGCAAGGCGCAGGCCGCGCTCGCCAAGGCGAAGACGGACGACGCGGTGTTCACCAAGGCAGAAGCCGACCTCAAGACGCCGGCCGACATGGCGGCGCCCAAGGACATGGCAGCACCCAAGGACAAGGCCGCGGCGGACAAGATGGCGCCGCCGCCGGCCGCCCAGGATACCGCATCGAAGGACATGACGGCGACCGGAAAGGTCGCCTGGGTGCCGGTCGATGCCCAGATGACGCTCGGCGAGGATTTCGTCGCGACGCCGGAGAAGGCCTCGGCGGTCAACGAGGCGAACAAGAGCCTCGCCAAGGGCGACCAGAAGGGCGCGATCGAGACGTTGAAGCTCGCCCATGTCGACGTGAACTTCGTGATGGCGGTGCTGCCCCTCGGCAGGACCACGGCCGAGGTGAATCAGGCGGCCACGCTGATCGGCCAGGGCAAGTACTACGAGGCGAACGCGGCGCTGAAGACCGCCGAGGACGGGATGCGCTTCGACGTGATCGACGCGGTCGGCCTGCCACAGAAGGCCGCCGCGCACGCCGCCGCCAAGCCCGCTCCGCAGAGCGCCGCGGCCGCGACCGACGGCAAGGCGACGAAGTAGGGCGCAGGCCGTGCCGGCCCGGGGCAGCCGTCCCGGGCCTGCCGCGTCGCGGAAGGGAGGCTGTCATGAGGCGGTCGTCGTGAGATCGGCCTGGCTCCCGGTCCCGGTCCTGGTCGCGATCGGGCTCGTCCTGTCCGGGCCGGCCCCGGCGGAGCCGGCCCCGAATCCGGGGGCCGGCTTTCCGGCCTTCGTGCCGGCCAGATCCTGCGCCCTCGAACGACGGCCCGGACCCGATGCCTCAGCGGCGAGCTATCGCGGCTGCCTGTCCGACGAACGCGCGGCGCGCCGCACCCTGCGGCGGCTTTGGACGGCCTTCCCAGCCGCGGACCGACGCGATCGGCGGCACGCCCTCCTATGTCGCCCTGCTCACCTGCTTGCAGCTCGCCGGCGGCACGCTGCCGGGCGAGCCGCCGCCGCTGCCTCAGGCGCGGTGATGGTCCGGGGTCTCAGCGCCGCCCGTGCACCAGGAGCGCGAGTCCGTAGCCCACGGCCCCGGCGACCAGCAGGGCGAGGAGCGGCGTCTCCTCGACGTAATGCGTGACGGTGCTGGCACCGTGGCGGGCCGCCCGGCGGCCCTGGTCGTAGGCATCCTCGGCGTAGTCGATGGCGGTGTCGGCGGCGTCGCGCAGGGCATCGCGGGCCTGGCCGGCGACTTGTTCGGCCTGGCCTTGCGCCTCGCGGAAGCGGCCCTCGACCTGCGCGCGGCGGTCGCCCGCGAGGTCGCCGAGGGTCGATTGCGCCTTGCCGCCGAGTTCGCGGGCCGCGCCGGTGATGCGATCGGTGTCGACCATCTGTCTCTCCCTTGACGGCGGCGTGCGGGGCGCGCGCCGGTGCGACGCGCCAAGAGAGGCGCGTCTTGAGACGACAGGTGGGACGGATGGGCGGCGCGGCAATGGCCCCGCGCCGGTTTCGACGGACGGCCACCCTGCGCCGGGGGCGAGGGCAGCCGCGGCGCTCCTCGCGGTCAGTCGCGGTCGAGGACTTCCTTCGAGGCGACGGTGGTGTCGTCCTTCAGGCGGTAGACCAGCGGCACGCCGGTCGCGAGTTCGAGGCCGGGGATGGTCTCGGTGGTGAGGCCGTCGAGCACCATCACGAGGGCACGCAGCGAATTGCCGTGGGCGGCGACCAGCACGCGTTCGCCGCGCATCACGCGGGGCAGGATCTCCCGCATCGTGTAGGGCAGCACGCGGGCGACCGTATCCTTCAGGCTCTCGCCGCCCGGCGGGGGCACGTCGTAGGAGCGGCGCCAGACATGGACCTGCTCCTCGCCCCATTTGGCGCGGGCGTCGTCCTTGTTGAGGCCCGAGAGGTCGCCGTAATCGCGCTCGTTGAGGGCGGCGTCGGCGAAGGTCTGCAGGCCGGACTGGCCGAGCTCCTCCAGGATCAGCGCGCAGGTGCGCTGGGCCCGGGTGAGGTCCGAGGTGAAGGCGACGTCGAACTGCACGCCCTTCGCCTTGAGCCGCCGCCCGGCCGCCCGCGCCTCCTCGACGCCGAGCTCGGTGAGCCCGGGGTCCTTCCAGCCGGTGAACAGGTTCTTCAGGTTCCACTCGCTCTGGCCGTGGCGCGCGAGGACGAGAAGACGCTCCATGATGCGTGTCGCTCCGTTGTCGGGGGGAAAAGGGGGTTCGGGAAAGGGCCTTCAGAGACCCAGCACGTCGTCCATGCCGTAGAAGCCGGGCTCGCGCGATTGCGCCCAGAGGGCGGCCTTGACGGCGCCGGCAGCGAAGAGGCCCCGGTCGCTCGCCAGATGGGTGAGTTCGATGCGCTCGCCGGCGCCGGCGAAGATCACGCTGTGCTCGCCGACGACGCTGCCGCCGCGCAGGGTCGCAAAGCCGATGCTGCCGGGCTCGCGCGGGCCGGTATGGCCGTCGCGCACCGCGACCTTGCGCTGGCTGAGCGCGACGCCCCGCCCCTGCGCCGCGGCCTCGCCCAGCAGCAAGGCGGTGCCGGAGGGTGCGTCGACCTTGTGGCGGTGGTGCATCTCGAGGATCTCGATGTCGTACTCGTCGCCGAGGGTGGCGGCGACCTTGCGCACCAGGCCCGCCAGCAGGTTGACGCCGAGCGACATGTTGCCCGATTGCACGATTCGGGCGTGGAAGGCGGCCGCCTTCAACGCCGAGAGATCGTCCGGCGACAGGCCGGTGGTGCCGACCACGTGGACGATGCGGGCCTGGGCGGCCAGCTCGGCGTAGAACACCGTGGCGGCCGGGGCCGTGAAGTCGAGGACCCCGTCGGCCTCGGCGAAGGCCGGAAGCGGATCGTCGGTGACCGGAACGCCCAGCGGCGAGAGCCCGGCGAGCAGGCCGGCATCCTGGCCGAGCGAGGCTGAGCCCTCGCGCTCGATCGCGCCCGAGAGGGTGCAGCCCTCGGTGCCGGCCACGGCCTGGATCAGCATCCGCCCCATGCGCCCGGAGGCGCCGACGACGACGAGACGCATGGGTCACGCTCCTTTATGCCTGCTGCCTTCGCCCGGTGGCGAAGGCGTCCCGGCGCAACGGCGCCGACGCCCGGTCGGGCCTGCCTCGCTCGCCTCGGCGGCGTGCAAGAGGCAGCGGTCCGGGCCCGCCCGTCCGGGCCTCGTACAGGGGCCCGGCGATGCTGCCAAGGCGGAGGAGGATAGGAGCAGGGTGGGGGGATATGCGCGGGACCCGGAAGGCCCCATCTTATCCCGCAGTGCAGCATCGTGCCGGAGATCCCATGGCCTTTCGGTTCGTTCCAGGGCGCACCACCCGCCGCGCTGCCAGCGGCGCGGTGCGGATCCTGCGCGCCACCGCCAAGGCGAACGCCGCCGCGGCGCGCCGGACCGGAGCCTTGATGCAGCGTGGCGCCGAGGCGCTGAAGACGAGCGAGCCGGCGCACGCGCCGCCGGGCCGCTTCATCGAGGTCGACGGGGTGCGGGTGCACGCCATCGTCCGCGGCAAGGGCCGGCCGGTGGTGCTGATCCACGGCAACGGCACGATGGCGGAGGACTTCGTCATCTGCGGCCTCGTGGAGCAGCTGGCCAAGACCTACCGGGTCATCGCGATCGACCGGCCCGGCTTCGGCCATACCGAGCGGCCGCGGCACTGGGTCTGGTCCGCCGCGGCGCAGGCGCGGCTGATCGGGCACGTGCTGGCCGCGCTGAACGTCGAGCGGCCGGTGGTCGTCGGCCATTCCTGGGGCACCATCGTCTCACTGGCGCTGGCGATCCACGAGGGCGTCGACCTGCGCGGGCTGGTGCTGCTCTCCGGCTACTACTATCCGGGCCGGCGGGCCGACGTGGCGCTGATCGCGCCGCTCGCCGTGCCCGGCGTCGGCGACGCGGCCCGCGCCATGATGCCGGGGGCGGTCGGGAAGATGCTGGCGCCAAAAGTCTTCCGGCACGTGTTCAAGCCGCAGCCCGTGCCGGCGCGGTTCACCGCGCGCTTCCCCGTCGCGCTCTCGCTCTCGGCCACGCAAGCGCGGGCGAGCGCCGAGGACACCGCCAGCATGAACACCGCCGTCGCCCTCATGCAGCCGCGCTACGCGGGCTTGCGGCTGCCGGTGGCGATCCTGTCGGGCGATGCCGACGCCGTCGTGGACCCGACGGAGCAATCCTGCCGCCTGCACGCGGAGGTGGCGGGCAGCACGCTCACCCTGCTGCCGGGCCAGGGCCACATGATCCACTACTCGTCGAAGGCCCGGATCCTGCGGGCGGTGGACGCGCAGATGGCGCTCACCGGCCGAACCCTGGCCTGGCGTTCGCGATGAGCGGCCCCAGCACGTCGGTGACCCCCGTGAGCGTGATCTGGGTGCCGACGCAGAGCAGCAGGAAGGCGGCGAGCCGCCCGAGCACCCGGGCCCTCGCGTGGCCGAGCCGCTCCACCAGCCGGTCGGCGGAGGCGTAAGCCGCCAGCACCATCACGGCGATGACGACAGAGGCGGCCGAGGCGCCGGCGAGATACGCGATCCGGTCCACCCCGCCCTCCGGCCGGCCGGCGCCGAGCGCGATCGCCACCGCGATCGTGCCGGGCCCGGTGGTGAAGGGCAGGGTCAGGGGGAAGAACGCCACCTCGGCGAGCGCCGCGGGTTCGGAGTGCTCCTCGGTCGGCTTCGCCGGCTCGGCCTGCTCGGTCTTGCGGGCCTCGCGCTGCTCGGGTGCGGCGAGGAGAGTCCAGGCCTGCGCCGCCACGACGAGGCCGCCGGCGATGCGGAGCGCCGAGAGCGAGATGCCGAAGAAGCTGAGCACCGAGGCCCCGGCCCAGAGCGAGACCAGCATCACGGCGGCCGCGTAGGCGCCGATGCGGCGGGCGAGCCAGGTGCGCTCGGCGTGCTGCCGCCCGGCAGTGACCTGCGCGAAGATCAGCGCCGCGCCGGGCGGGTTGACGATCGAGAACAGGGCCGAGAAGGCGAGGAGGAAGCTCTGCAGCGCGGCTTCCGCGCCGGGGAAGAGCATCACGCCCCCCCCGGCACGGGGGTGGGCACCGGCACGGACACCGGCGCCAGCACCCGGGCGCCGAGGCGTGCCGCCTTGCGGGCCTGGACTGCCACCGGGCGGTGCAGCTGCTTCGTCGCCTCGACCACGTGCAGGCCGGCGAAGGGCAGGGACAGGCCGGTGCCGACCCGCTCCCACGCGCTCGCGGTGCGCAAGGTGAGCCAGCCCTCCACGGGCGGCACGTAGAGGGTCTCGGCCCAGTCCTCGGGCGAGAACAGCGTGTCGCGCATCAGGCGGCCGAGCTGCGAGCGGCTGTAGGGCTGGCCATGGCCGAAGGGCGTGGCATCCCGCCGCGCCCAGAGGCCGCGACGGTTCGGCACCGCGACGATCAGCCGTCCGCCCGGGGTGAGCACGCGCCAGACCTCCTGCATCAGCTCGGCCGGGCTCTCCACCGCCTCGATCGCGTGGACCAGCAGCACCCGGTCGAGGGCCGAATCGGGCAGCGGCATCATGGTCGGATCGACGAGGCAGGAGGCCGAGCGGCCGGAGCCGGGCCATTGCGTCACGCCCTGCGCCGCCGGCATGAAGGCGAGTGTGCGCTCGGCGGCATGCCGGACGGGTCCGAGATACGGCACCGCGTAGCCGAGCCCCATCACCCGCAGGCCCGACACCGAGCCGAGCATGCGGTGGACCGTGCGGCCGACAAGCCGCTGCGCCACCGCCCCCAGGGGGCTGGCGTAGAAGGCGCGCAGGTCGGTGACGTCGAGGCTCATCGGTACTCGGGACGTGCGAGGCAGCGGGCGCGTCGCCCTCATGCCGTGAAGGCCAAGGGACCCAGGGCCGAGGGATTCAAGGCCAGGGGACCCAAGGCCATGAATGGGGAGTGGCGCGAAGCGCGGCAAGGCGTCAACCCGCAAGGCCCCGCGCGCTCCCCGCTATTCGCCGGGCTCCAACTCGCGCGACGGCGGACGGTGCCCTATCTCGACGGCGAGAAAGAGTCTTTCGGAGAGGCGCCGCCATGCCCGAGATCCGTCCGGAGATCCGCACCTTCCTGTGCCGGAGCGACAATATCGGCGTGCTGATGCGCGACCCCGAGACCGGTGCCTGCGCGGCGATCGACGCGCCGGAGGCCGCCGCAATCCTGCGCGCTCTCGACGAGACCGGCTGGCGCCTCACCGACATCCTGGTCACCCACCGCCACGGCGACCACGTCGAGGGCATCCCGGAGGTGAAGGCGCGGACCGGCGCCCGGGTGACGGCGCCGGCACGGGCCGGCAGCGCCGTGCCGCAGGTCGACGCCACGGTGCGCGAGGGCGACGTCGTGACGGTGGGCTCCCTCGCCGCCGCCGTGTGGGAGACCCCCGGCCATTGCGACGACCACGTCACCTACTGGTTCGAGGAGGCGGGGATCGCGTTCGCCGGCGACACCCTGTTCACCCTCGGCTGCGGCCGGGTGCTCGAGGGCCCGCCCCAGGTGCTATGGCGCTCGCTGTCGCGCTTCCTCCCCCTGCCCGACGAGACCGTGATCTATTCCGGCCACGACTACGTGCTGTCGAACGCCCGCTTCGCGCTGGCCGCCGAGCCCGGGAACCGGAACCTGAAAGATCGGGCGGCGCTCGCCGAGACGGCCCGGACGGAAGGCCGCTTCCTGGTGCCGACGACCTTGGGCGAGGAGAAGGCCACCAACCCGTTCCTGCGCGCCGCCGAGCCGGCCCTCGCCCGCGCCGTCGGGATGGAGCCCGGTGCCGACCCGGCGGCGGTGTTCACGGCGCTCCGCGAGTGGAAGAACCGGTTCTGACGACGATGCAAAACCTCACCGCTGCCGAGGTCGTGCGCCTGCTCGACCTCAAGCCCCATCCGGAGGGCGGGCATTACCGCGAGACGTTCCGGGATCCGCGCGAGATCGACGGGCGCCCGGCCTCGACGGCGATCTACTACCTGCTCGACATCGGCGAGACCTCGGAATGGCACCGGGTCGACGCCACCGAGGTCTGGCTCTGGCATGCCGGGGCGCCGATGGTCATCACCACCAGCCCCAACGGCCACGACGCCGAGGCGCGCCATCTCGGCCCCGACCTGGCCCGGGGCCATCGGCCGCAGATCGTGGTGCCGGCCCACCACTGGCAGACCGCCACCAGCCTGGGCGCCTGGACCCTGGTGAGCTGCACCGTGGCGCCGGGCTTCCGCTTCGAGGGATTCGAGATGGCGCCGCCGGATTGGCGGCCGATGCCGCGGGGATAGGGGCCTGCGCCCGCGCACCGCTATTCCGCCACGGCCGGCCGCCTCACCGGCCGCGGCCCGAGCGACAGCACCAGCGTCCCGGCCAGCGTCGAGAGCACCGAGCCCAGGATCACCCCGAGCTTCGTCTCGGTGTCGAATTCCGGCGCGCTGGCGAAGGCGAGGCCGCCGATGAACAGGCTCATGGTGAAGCCGA
Source organism: Pseudomonadota bacterium (assembly GCA_023386115.1). GTDB lineage: Bacteria > Pseudomonadota > Alphaproteobacteria > Rhizobiales > Beijerinckiaceae > Methylobacterium. Next base: position 5,946 of record JAEWKL010000486.1, on the reverse strand, counting down.
TGCCGCAGAGCAGGGCCACCCCGTAGACGTGGCGCCAGGTGGCGCCCGCGGGCTTGTGCGCCAGCCCGGTCCGCACCGCGAGCCAGACGCCGCCGAGCACCCCGACCTGCTTGCCGAGGAAAAGCCCCGCCGCGACCCCGAGGGTGACGGGCGCCAGCAGCGCCGACGGCGTCAGGCCGGCGAGCGACACGCCCGCATTGGCGAAGCCGAAGACCGGCAGGATCCCGTAGGCGACCCAGGGCTGGAGCGCGTGCTCCAGCCGGTGCAGGGGCGATTCTCCGTCGTCGGTCCGGCCGGGGCTCGCCCGAAGCGGGATCGCCAGCGCCAGGATTACGCCCGCCACGGTGGCGTGCAGCCCTGAGCGCAGCACCAGGAGCCAGAGCACGGCGCCGAGGATCAGGTAGGGTCCGAGCCGGCGCAACCCGAGGCGGTTGAGCACCGCCAGCATCGCGGTCACCGCGCCGGCGAGCGCCAGCATCGGCCAGGCGAGGTCGGCGGTGTAGAACAGCGCGATGATCACCACCGCCCCGAGATCGTCGAGGATGGCGAGCGCGGTGAGGAAGATCTTGAGCGAGACCGGCGCCCGGGAGCCGAGCAGCGCCAGGACGCCGAGCGCGAAGGCGATGTCGGTGGCGGCAGGAATCGCCCAGCCGCGCAAGGTGGCGGGGGAGGACCAGTTGACGGCGACGTAGACGAGCGCCGGCACCGCCATGCCGCCGAGCGCCGCGATGCCCGGCAGCGCCCGGTCGGGCCAGGTCCGCAGGCCCCCGTCGAGGATCTCGCGCTTGATCTCGAGCCCGACGAGCAGGAAGAACACGGCCATCAGGCCGTCGTTGATCCAGTGCAGCAGGCTCAACGGCCCGATCGTCGCGTGGAGCGCGTGGGCATAGGCCTCGCCATAGGGGCCGTTGGCGACGATGAGGGCGAGCACGGCGCTCGCCATCAGGACGAGTCCGCCGCCGGCGCTGCTGACGAGCAGGTTGCGCAGGGCGGAGAGCGGGCGCGGCAGGCGCCGGGGGGAGGGGCGGGGGGAAGGGGAGGCCTGCATGGCGCCCCGCCTGCCAGGAATCCTGAGCTGGATCAACGCGGGAGCCAGGGTCGCCGGTCCGTCGCTTCCGCTCGTGAGAGCACGATTCCTGGAAAACATTTTTGCGGCAAGTTAGAACTTTACATGACACAGATGGCCTGGATTGTCGGCCTTCACAGATAAATGATTTTTTGATCTTCTCGGCCGATCATCAACTAGGGCCGAGGTGTTTTCCGCGATGGCTGGCGACGTGAACCTTCCCGAGGTGCTCCTGCCCCCGCTGCCCCGAGACGGGATGGCCATGGCGGCCCCGTTGCCAGTGCTTCACGAGTACGGCCCTGCGGTGCGGATCGGGCTGTGGGAAGGGGCGCTGCCTCACGCGCCAATCCATGAGGCGGATCTGACCGAGCAGGAGCGCCTGGGGCTTCAGGCATTCAGAACGCGGCTGCACGACTCCTATCGTGATGAGAAGGAGAATCGTCCTCGCAGGTCGGCGTCATGGGACGAGGACGGCAGCCGTTCGGGACTGGACGAGGACTGGCCCGCCGCGACCCCGCCGGCGCCCCCGCTGCCGGCCGATCCGACCACGGTCCTCCAAGCCCCGCAGGTCAGGCGCCTGCTACACGATGCTCAAATCACCCGGCAGCGTGTAGGAGGCCTGGGATGGAACAGGTCGTGATCGTCGATCCCGACGAGGCGGATGCCGGCACCTGGTCGGCCCTCCTCCGCGCGCACAGGACCCAGGAATTCTCCGATCACGTCTTCGTGGTCGAAGGCGACGGGCCGGAGATCGAGGCCCTGCGCGCCCTTCCCGGCGTGAGGACGCCGGCACAGCTCGATCCGGTCGCGGAGGCGCGGCTGTCGGCGATCGAGAAGCTCATGATCCATGCCTGGAGCGAGCGCGAGACGGCATCGAGGACGGTCCGCCCGGGCCATGGGCTGAACTGGGGCCACAAGGGCTTCCAGAACCCCTGATCCGACGATTCGACGCCCGGCTGCGTTCTCGCGGCCGGGCGTTGCGCATGCGGCTACCCTCGCCCGAGCGCCGCCCGCACCAGCTTCAACGCGTCCTCGCTCGCCCATTCCGCCGGACCCTTCATCACGCCGATCGCGCAGCCGTCGGGACCGATCAGGAAGGTGGTGGGCAGGCCGACGACCTCGCCGCCCTGCTGCAACGCCGGCAGCGCCCACCCGGCCGGATCGGAATAGGAGGCGAGCCGCGTGATCCCGTTCTCCTGCATCCAGCGCGGCGGCCGGTCGAGATTGCGGGTGTCGAGGTTGAGCGCCACCACCTCGAAATCCTGACCGCCCAGCGCAGCCTGCAACCGGTCGAGGGCCGGCATCTCCGCCTTGCACGGCGCGCACCAGGTCGCCCAGAGGTTCAGGAGCACCGTGCGGCCCTTGAGGTCGGCGAGGGTGCGCGGCTGGCCGTCCGGCCCGGTGAAGGTGATGGCGGGCGCGGGCTTGGGCCGGGAATCGACCTGGAGCGCCGCCACCTCGCCGCGGGCCAGGGCCGAGACGCGGGCGGCAGTGGCGGCCGCGAGGGGGCAGGCGCCGCCGTTGCCCCCGCCCGCAACCCCGTATAGGGCAGCCCCGAGGCCGAGGACGGCGACGAGCCCTCCCGCGACGAGGGCGAGGCGGGCTTTTCGCGAGGATGCGAGACGAGGTGAGGACATGAGCAACCGGATGTGGGGCGGGCGCTTCGCGAGCGGCCCCGCCGAGATCATGGAGGAGATCAACGCCTCCATCGGCTTCGACAAGCGCCTCGCCCCCCAGGACATCCGGGGGTCGCTCGCCCATGTCGCGATGCTGGGCAAGGCGGGGATCCTGCCGTCCGAGGATGTGGCGAAGATCGAGGCCGGGCTCAAGACCGTCCAGTCGGAGATCGAGGCCGGGACCTTCGAGTTCCGCCGCGAGCTCGAGGACATCCACATGAGCGTGGAGAGCCGGCTGCGGGAGATCGTCGGCCCGGCGGCCGGGCGGCTCCACACCGCGCGCTCGCGCAACGACCAGGTCGCCACCGACATGCGACTCTGGGTGCGCGACACCCTCGACGCCCTCGACGCCCAGGCCGCCGCCCTGCAGCAGGCCATGGCCGACCTGGCCCTGAAGCATGCCGGCACGGTGATGCCGGGCTTCACCCACCTGCAATCGGCCCAGCCGGTCACCTTCGGCCACCATCTGCTGGCCTATGTCGAGATGCTGAACCGCGACCGCGGCCGGTTCCGCGACGCCCGCGCCCGCCTCAACGAATGCCCGCTCGGCGCCGCGGCGCTTGCCGGCACCTCGTTCCCGATCGACCGCCACGCCACCGCGCAAAGCCTCGGCTTCGACCGGCCGACCGCGAACTCCCTCGATTCGGTGGCCGACCGCGACTTCGCGCTCGAAGCGCTGTCGGCGGCGGCGATCGCGGCGGTGCACCTGTCGCGGTTCGCGGAAGAGATCGTGGTCTGGACCTCGGCCCAGTTCGGCTTCGTCAAGCTGTCTGACCGGTTCACCACCGGCTCCTCGATCATGCCGCAGAAGCGCAACCCCGACGCCGCCGAGCTGGTGCGGGCGAAGTCCGGCCGGATCATCGGTGCCCTGTCGGGCCTGCTGATCGTCATGAAGGGCCTGCCGCTCGCCTATTCGAAGGACATGCAGGAGGACAAGGAGGGCACCTTCGACGCGCTCCAGACCCTCTCGCTCTGCCTCGCCGCCATGGCGGGCATGGTGCGCGACCTCGAGCCCGTGCCGGAGGTCCTGAAGGCCGCCGCCGGCTCCGGCTACGCCACCGCCACCGACCTCGCCGACTGGCTGGTGCGCGAGCTCGGCCTGCCGTTCCGCGATGCCCATCACGTGACGGGTCGCCTCGTCGGCGAGGCCTCGTCCCGCGGCATCGGCCTCGAGGCGCTGCCGCTCGCGGTGATGCAGGCGGAGGAACCCCGCATCACCGATGCGGTCTTCGCGGTGCTCGGGGTCGAGAACTCGGTGAAGAGCCGCACCAGCTACGGCGGCACCGCGCCGGACAACGTCCGCACGCAGGCCGAAGCCTGGCTGAAGCGGCTGGCCGGCGAGACGGCCTGAGGCCGGCCTGACAGAGACTCCCTCCCACCCGCCACCTCGGCCCGAGGTTCCGGGTGGGAGGGCAGAAGCGCGCGTGTTAGTGCCTGCTGGCATCGAACAAGCTCTACCATCACGGGAGGACCCACCATGGATCTCGGTCTCAAGGGCAAGCGTGCCCTCGTCCTGTCGTCCAGCCGCGGCCTGGGCCGCGGCATCGCCGAGGCCCTGGCGGCCGAGGGCGCGGACGTGCTGCTCACCGCCCGCACGGCCGAACGCCTCGACGAGGCGGTGGCGGCGATCAATGCCCGCGGCCAGGGCCGCGCCTACGCCTTCGCGGGCAGCCTGAAGGAGAATGTCGAGGCGATCTACGCCGCGGCGCAGGAGCATCTCGGCGGGGTCGACATCCTGGTCGCCAATACCGGTGGTCCGCCGGCCGCCACGGCGCTGACCGTGCCGCCCGAGGCCTGGACGCCCCAGTTCGAGGCGATGGTGACCCCGGTCTTCCGCCTCGCCGGGCTGGTCCTGCCGGGCATGCGCCAGGCCGGCTTCGGCCGCATCCTGGTCGTCGCGTCGAGCGGCGTCGAGCAGCCGATCCCGAACCTCGTGATGTCGAACGCCCTGCGCGCCTCGATCGCCGGCTGGGCCAAGACTCTGGCCTCCGAGGTCGCGGCCGAGGGCGTCACCGTCAACATGATCCTGCCCGGCCGGATCGAGACCGACCGCACCGGCGAGCTCGACGCTGCCAACGCCAAGGCGCAGGGCAAGTCCCCCGACCAGATCGCCGAGGCCGCCCGGTCGGCGATCCCCGCCAAGCGCTACGGACGCGTGCAGGAATTCGCCGACGTGGCGTGCTTCCTGGCCTCGGAGCGGGCCTCCTATGTCACCGGCAGCATGATCCGGGTGGATGGCGGGGCCGTGCGGTCGATCTGAGCTTCATCGAGGCGGGACGGTCGTCGTCCTGCCTTGAGCCTGTCCCGATCAGGACAGGGAATCCGCAACGAGAAAGGGCGGCCCCGCGGGACCGCCCTTTCTCATGTCCGAACCGGAGCCAGGCCTTACTGCCGCTTGCCCCAGCGCACCCCCGGCGCCGGGCCCGCGCCCGCGGCGAGCTGGCCGACCGCCGGGCCGCTCGCATGGCCCGGGTGGTGTTGCGAGCCCGGGCCCATCGGGTCCTGCGCCATCAGGTCCGGGGTAGCGGCCATATCGGGGGTGCCGCGGCCGGTGGCGAACTGGCCGGCCTTGCGGAAGCGCCAGAGATAGCCCGGCACCACCGCCTCGATCGCGGTGGGCGCGATCCCGAGGCCCTCGATCGTCCGCCCCTCGGCCTTGGCCGCCTCCGACACGACGTTGTCGCTCTGGAGCAGGGTGACCTGGTCGCGCGTGAGCTTCAGGGTGTCGGGCAGGAGGCCGAGCGTCAGGGTGTCGACGAGCTCCATCGCCCGGGCCTGGAGCCGGGCGGCGGGGGCCGGCAGCGGCAGCACCACGCGGCTGCGCATCGTCACCTTCAGGGTGTACTCGACGAGCTGTTGCAGGGTCAGGATCTCCGGCCCGCCGAGCTCGTAGACCCGGCCGCCCTGGACCTGGCCCTCGACCGCCCGGGCGATCGCCTCGGCGACGTCGCCGGCGAAGACCGGCTGCATCCGCGCCTCGGCCCCGGCCAGCGGCAGGACCGGCAGCATCCGGGCGAGCGAAGCGAAACGGTTGAAGAAGCTGTCGCCCGGCCCGAACACGATCGAGGGGCGCATGATCACCGCGTCGGGCCGGGCCGCGAACACGCGGGCCTCGCCGATCGCCTTCGAGCGGGCATAGGCCGAGGCCGAGGTCTCGTCGGCGCCGAGCGCCGAGACGTGCACCATCGGGGCGCCGACCGCGGC
>JAEWKL010000461.1 GCA_023386115.1 Pseudomonadota bacterium | reverse complement strand
CCCGGGAGAAGCCCGCCTGCATGGCGAGCAGCCAGGCCCCGAGGCTGGTGGCGCCCGTGGGCGCCGCCTCGCGAAAGCCGATGCCGAAGGGCGAGCGCGGCGGCGCCCGGAAACCCGGTGCCAGGAGCCCGAGCAGGGCCGCCAGCACGGCGGAAGCGGCCAGGACCGCGAGCGCCGCGAGAGCGAGGCGCTGGAGCCCGCGGGAGTGAGGATTGAGGCTGAGCGCGCTCAGCATGCCACGACGATCCGGTTGGCGAACTGCACCCCATAGGTCGAGGCGGCGGTCATCGCCTCGAAGAACGCCTCGGACATGCCGGTGGCGGCGGGAGCCGGGCCTGAGCTCTTCGGCCGGTGGGCGGTGGCGCGGCAGCCGGCCGGGGCGCCGGCCAGCGTCGCGAAGCCGTCGCCGTCGGCGAGGCTGAAGGCGACGAAATAGGTCGGGTCGAAAACCTCGAGCGAGGCGGTGCCCGCGGCCGGCGCCTTGAGCGGCAGGGTGAAGCGCAGGGTGAGCTGCCCGTCCGCGAAGGTCATCGCCGGATCGGTCGCGGGACCGATCTCCTGCTTGCGGCCATTGACCTTCAGCTGCGTGAAATAGCCCTGCTCGGCGAGGTTCTCGGCATTGTCGCGCGCCAGCGCCGCGAGGGCCGCCGGGTTCACCGGCCCGGTCGTCGACTGGCCGAGGCCCTGGACCGCGAAGGCGGAATAGGTCGGATCGAAGGTCCAGGCGTGGCGCACCGCCCGCAACGCCCCGTCCGGCCCGTAATCGAGCTCGGCCCGCGTGGTGATCCAGACATGCGGATGCGCGAGCGCCGGATTCGCCGCGGCGAACGCGGCCCCGGCGAGGAGGAGCGGGAGGCAGAACGGGCGAGGCATGACGCTTGTCCTTCGGCGACGCTCGCCCCTCGTGGTGAACCGACCGGTCCGGCGCGGCGCCGTCCGGCTTCCGCACTGGTCCCGCCGCATTGCGGCGGGAGCGGGGCGGCCGGAAAGGCCTTCATGCCGGGTTTGCCCCTCTCCGGCACTTCTGCCAATCCCGTCGGGACCACACTCGCAGGAGCACCCGGCATGAAGGACTTTCCGGCCGCCTATCAGGTCAGCGAGGGCTCGGCCCTGTCGGTCGACCGGGCGTTCTACGCGCGGATCGCCGCCGAGACCGGCGGGCGCACGCTCGTCGACAGCTTCACCATCCCGATCCGCACCGGGCGGGCCTGGGGCGTGCCGGCGGGCCACGTCTTCCGGATCGTGGCGCCCGAGGGGCCGCAGGTCGGCGACCTCAACATCTGGAACCGGCACGACCCGCGCGAGCGGCTCTGGGCGGCGCGCACCCGCCAGCTCCAGGGCGCCCATGTCTCGACCTTCGACCGGCTGTGGTCGACCCTGCCGTTCCTGCGCCCGCTGGTCACCATCACGGCCGACAGCTTGAGCCATTACGGCACCGACGAGTACGGCGGCCGGGTCCACGATCTCCTCGGCACCCGCTGCGACCCCTATGTCAACAAGCTGCTCACCGGCCAGGACTTCCACTTCCACTGCCACTCGAACCTGGTCCGCGCGGTGATGCCGTTCGGCCTGACCGAGTTCGACGTGCACGACGTGCTCAATGTGTTCCAGGTCACCGGCCTCAACCACGACGACCTCTATTTCATGCGCGACTGCCCGGCGAAGGCCGGCGACTCCCTCGAGTTCTTCGCCGAGATCGACCTGCTCTGCGCCCTCTCGACCTGCCCGGGCGGCGACCTCTCGGTGCCGCTCTGGGGGCCGGAGGCCCGCGATCCGATCGACGTCTGCCGTCCCTTGGGGGTGGAGGTCTATCGGCTGGCGCCGGAGCTGACGGAAGGCTGGCAGAGCCCGGGCGTCGCGCCCTATCGCGGCCAGCACGGGCTCCAGGCCGAGAAGGGCTGGTGGGACAAATCCTAACGGAGCGGCAAGGCCAGGCAGACCGCCACCAGGATCACCGCGTAGGCGACGGCCCGAAAAACCCGGTCGGAGGCGAGGCGAAAGCCGTGCGATCCGGCCGCGAGGCCGAGACCGTAGGGCAGGAGCAGCGGCAGGGCCTCGGCGAAGCGGGGGCCCGACAGCACCCCGGTCGCCGTGAACACGAGTCCCGACACCAGGGTCGAGAGGCCGAAATAGGCCATCAGGTTGTCGCGCACCTGGGCCCCCGAGGCGCGCTGGCTGGCGAGCCAGAACACCGCGAGCGGCATGCCGCCCAGCGCCGCAAAGCCGCTCGCCAGCCCCGAGGCGCCGCCGGTGGCAAGCGAGAGCGGCAATGTCGGGACGCCGCGATAGCGCCAGCCCGAGACGAGCGCCGCCAGCGCCAGCAGGATCGCGCCGGCGGTGATCCAGCGGGTGAGATCTGGATCGAGCCGGGTGAGGAGCCAGACGCCAGCCGGCAGCAGCAGGGTGGAGCCGACGAGCAGCGGGACCACCTCGCGCCAGGTCGCCCGCGGGGCGGAGCGGGTGCCGAACCACAGCGAGAACGGCGCATCGACGACCCAGATCAGCCCCACCGCGGCCGCCGGCCCGACCGCGGCAGCCGCGACCGGCACGAACACCATCGCGAAGCCGAAGCCGGTGAAGCCGCGCACCAGCCCGCCGACCAGGGCGGCGAGGAACAGGGTGGCGGCCCGGCCATCGAGGGGAAGAAGGGTGGCGAGATCGAGCGACATGAAGCCACCACGCCGCCACGGCTACGGTTCGTCAAGGTGTCGGCCGCAAGAGTGCTCCGACCGTGTTCACGGAACGTCCCGCGGTGGCGGTGCCGCCGGTTCCCGGCTACAGAACGGCGCGCTTCGCGCCGGGACGGATTCGCGGCATGATGCGGGCGCCGCCTGCACCCACGGCAAGGATAGTCACGCGGCGATGAGCGAACCGATCCGCATCCTCGGCATCGATCCGGGCCTGCGCCGCACCGGCTGGGGCCTGATCACCGTCACGGGCACCCGCCTCGCCTTCGTGGCGAGCGGCACCGTGACCTCGAACGGCGACGACGACCTCGCCACCCGCCTGCGCACCCTGCACGAGGGCCTGACCAAGGTCGTCGCCACCCTGCTGCCCGACGAGGCGGCGGTGGAGGAGACCTTCGTCAACAAGGACGCGCAGGCGACCCTGAAGCTCGGCCATGCCCGCGCCGTGGCCCTGCTGGTGCCGGCATTGGCCGGCCTGCCGGTCGCGGAATACGCCGCCAACCTGGTGAAGAAGACCGTGGTCGGCGCCGGC
>JAEWKL010000443.1 GCA_023386115.1 Pseudomonadota bacterium | reverse complement strand
ACCCGACGCGAGGCGTTGAAGCGCGAGGCCGGCCGTGCCGGCTCGGGCGACAGCTGCGGGGCCGGCATCTCCGGGGTAGGCGTCTCCGGGGTCGACGCCTCCTGGACATGGCTCTCCGGCCGCGGGGTCGGCGCGAAGGCCGCCGCGACCCGCTCGGGCTCCAGCGCGGGTGAGCGCGGTAGCTCCGGCTCGGGGAAGGGCGGCGGCAGCGGGGCCGGCTCGGTGCCCGCCGGTAGGGGGAGCGGGGCGTCCGGCCCCTCCGGCTCCGTCCGGTCGGTCAGCTCCGCCGAGACCCGGGCGGCGCCGGCCCGAACGATGTTGCGCTCGACCACCACGTCGTTCGGCCCGCCGACCAGAAGCAGGTGCTCGGTGTTGTCGCGCCGCAACAGGATCAGCTGGCGCTGCCGGTCCAGCTCGTAGATGTCGACGATGCCGAGCCGCGGCTGCCGGCTGCGGCCGGTCCCGCCATTGCCCCCCAGGGTGAGCCGGCCCCGGGCGAACCGTTTCGCCCCGAAAGCGAACAGGCTGAGGAGCACGACCATGATCAGGAAGACGATCAGGTAGGAGAGCAAGGGCGAACCGTCCGTACCGAGGATCGAGGAGAGCAAAGCGCGGTCTCTCAAATGAGGCGCACGCGGGGCACGCCGACGATGGGAAGCCTTCTAGCACGGCTGTGCCGGGCCTGAGCAGGGGACGTTTACATATCGTTAACAGGTTTGAGAGGCGTTGCGGGCGAGCCGAGCCGGACGCACGGTCATGTTCGTCTTAACCAGGTTTTAACCATGCGCTAGGCAGATTGTGCCGGTCAAAACCCGGAAGGCCCGCCCGTGTCGGTCACCGATCTCCCCCTCGTCGCGATGTTGCGCAACCGGATGCAATGGCAGCAGACGCGCCAGAAGGTCCTGGCCGAGAACGTCGCCAATGCCGATACGCCCGGCTTCCGGGCCCGCGAACTCAAGGCGCCGCGCTTCCGGCCCGACGGCAGCCTCGCGGCCGCCGGTCTGCCGGGCGTCGGCCTGGAGCGCACCAGCCTCGTGCACCTGGCCGGCACCGGCCAGGCCGCTCCGCCCGAGGAGCGGACGGGCACGCGTTTCGAGATGATGCCGAGCGGCAATGCCGTCAGCCTCGAGGACGAGATGCTGAAGGCCGCCGACAACCAGGGCGACTACCAGCTCGCCAGCCTTCTCTACCGCAAGAGCCTGCAGACCCTGCGCATCGCGGTCGGCAAGTAGAATACCGGTCGGCAAGTCGAATCCGGTCGGCAAGCAGACGCCGGTCGGCACGCCGACCGCACCCGGCAACGAGACTGCGCACATCATGCAGGCTCTCTCGCCAAACAGCCCCTTTCGTTGCGTCCCCGCCGTCCCGGCCTGCCACGGCCGGTCCTCTCCCCGTTGCATCGTCAGCCCGACCCGAGGTGGGTTCCATGGATTTCAACAAGGCGATCGGCATCGCGGCCTCCGGGCTCAAGGTCCAGTCCGGCCGGATGCGCGTGATCTCGGAGAACATCGCCAACGCGGATTCGGCGCCGGCCAGCGCGGCCGCCGAGCCCTACCGGCGCAAGATCCCGACCTTCAGCAACCACGTCGATCGCGAGCTCGACGCGTCGGTGGTGGATCTCGGGCGCGTGCGCCGCGACCAGAGCCCGTTCCGCTCCAAGCAGGACCCCGGCAACCCCGCCGCCGACGCCAATGGCACGGTGCGGATGCCGAACGTCAACGTCCTGGTCGAGACCGTCGACATGCGTGAGGCGCAGCGCTCCTACGAGGCGAACCTCAACATGGTCACGCTCACCAACCGCATGGTCTCCCGCACCATCGACATCCTGAAGGCCTGACCATGACCACCAACGCTTTCGCGGCCGGCGCCTACGCGGCCATCCAGACCATGGGCCGCGCTCCCGCCTCCGGCATCGCCGGTGCGGGAGAGGCCGGCTTCACCCAGCTCCTGTCCTCCACCCTCGACAGCGTGGCGGAAGCCGGCAAGCGCGCCGACGACCAGGCGATGTCGGTCGCCGCCGGGAAGGCCAACGTCGTCGACGTGGTCACGGCGGTGGCCGAGAGCGAGACCGCGCTCCAGACCCTGGTGGCGGTGCGCGACCGGGTGATCTCGGCCTACGAGGACATCATGCGGATGCAGATTTAAGGAATCGTTGGCGCCGATGACCGGCCTCGCCATCCTCGACGTCGCGCGCGACGGCATCGTCACCTTCCTGAAGGTCGCCGGCCCCCCGATGGTCGTCGCCCTGGTCGTCGGCCTGGCGGTCTCGCTGTTCCAGGCCCTGACCCAGATCCAGGAACAGACCCTGATCTACGTGCCGAAGATCGTCGCGGTCCTCGCCGCGATGATGCTGATGCTGCCCTTCATGGGCGACGCGCTCGCCGGCTACATGACCCGGATCGCCGCCCGCATCGCCGCGGGCGGGTGAGCGGGCGCGGATTCCGGCCGGAAATTCGAGTATCCCTGAAGTCCGATTTCCCTGTTCCCCGATTCGGCCCGGACGTGAACCTCCTCCTGCCCGGCCTCGCCTCGGCCTATCTCCTGACCTTCGCGCGGGTCGGCACGCTGGTGATGCTGATGCCGGGCATCGGCGAGGCGATGGTGACGCCGCGCCTGCGCCTCGCCTTCGCGCTTCTGCTCTCCCTGGTGCTGTTCCCGGTCGCCCGCCCGCTGCTGCCCGGGGGCACCGGGCCCGAGCCGGGCGGCCCCGGCGCGGCCCTGATCGGCGTGCTGATCGGCGAGATCGCGGTCGGGCTGGTGCTGGGCCTGAGCGTGCGGGCGGTGATCGCCGCGCTTCAGACCGCCGGCACGATCATCGCCCAGCAGCTCGGCCTCGCCTATGCGATGACGGTCGATCCCGCGCTCGGCAACCAGCAGGCGACGCTCGGCAGCTTCCTGAGCCTGCTCGGCCTCACCCTGGTGCTCGCCGCCGACCTGCACCACCTGGCGCTCGCGGGCATCCGCGATTCCTACACCCTGATGCCGCCGGTCGGCGTGCCGGCGACCGGCGACGCCGCCGCCTTCGCGGTGCGGGCGGTGGCCCGCGGCTTCACCCTGGCGGTGCAGATCTCGGCGCCCTTCATCGCCTTCGGCATCCTGTTCAACCTCGGCCTCGGCGTGCTCTCGCGCCTGATGCCCCAGATGCAGGTGTTCTTCGTCGCCACCCCGGCCGCGATCCTGATCGGCATGCTGGTCTTCCTGGCCACGATCGGGGTCATCATGGGCGTGTTCGTCGACGATCTCGGCCGCTTCCTGGCCGATCTCGGGAGGGCGTGAGGGATGTCGGAGCAGGCCGACCAGGAAGACCGTACCGAAGACCCGACCCAGCGACGCCTCGACGACGCGATCAAGCGGGGCGACGTCGCCACCAGCCAGGAGGTCAACACCTTCCTGATGCTCGGGGCCTTCACGCTGGTGCTGATGGTCGGAGCGGCGCCCCTCGCCCGCGGCCTGCTGACCGACCTGCGCGGCCTCATCGCCCACCTGCACGAGGTGCCGTCGGATCCGGCCGGCTATCTCGCCTTCGGCCGCCGGGCCGTGGTCGCCGGCCTGCTCGCCCTCGCGGTGCCGATGGGTGCCGTGGCGGCGGCGGGCCTCGTCGGCGGCCTCGTCCAGCACCCCCTGGTCTGGACCACCGAGACACTCGCGCCAAAATGGGCCCGCGTCTCGCCGATGTCCGGCCTCAAGCGGCTGTTCGGCCCGGAGGCGTGGTTCCAGTTCGGCAAGGGCGTCGTCAAGATCCTGCTCGTCGGCGTTGCCGCGGGCCTCGTCCTGTGGGGCGACCGCGACCGGCTCGAAGCCTTCGCCCGGCTCGAGCCGCAAGGCGTGCTCCAGGCCACCCTGGCGCTCTGCCTGCGGCTGATGGGCGCGGTGCTGGCGGCCTACGTCGTCGTCACCCTCGGCGACGCGCTCTATCAGCGCTTCCGCTGGCGGGCGCGCCTGCGCATGTCGAAGCAGGAGCTCAAGGAGGAGCTGAAGGAGCAGGACGGCAACCCGGAGGTGAAGGGGCGCTTGCGCCAGATCCGCATGCAGCGGGTCAAGAAGCGCATGATGGCGGCGGTGCCGAGCGCGAGCGTGGTCGTCACCAACCCGACCCACTACGCGGTGGCGCTTCGCTACGAGGCCGGGATGGCGGCCCCGGTCTGCGTTGCCAAGGGCGTCGACGCGCTGGCGTTCCGCATCCGCGAGGTGGCGCGCGAGAACGGCGTGCCGGTGGTCGAGAACCCGCCGCTGGCCCGTGCGCTCCATGCCACCGTCGAGATCGACGCCGCGGTGCCGCCCGAGCATTACCGCGCCGTGGCCGAGGTGATCGGCTACGTGCTGCGCCTGCGCCGGCGCCACTGAGCTTCGTGAGCGTTGCGCCTGGATCCACGGCGGGAGTGTCGTGCGGAGCACTGATTCGGCGGATCCGGCCCCGGAACGAACCGGGTTCATTCCACGGAAACGCCGCGCCTGCTACGGATCGGACGAGATAGGCCTTACGGGCCACAGGATTGGGGCCCGGCGTCAAGGCCGGCCCCTGGGGAGTGTCGAGGCGACATGCCGGAGTTGAGCTCATCCGCGGCGGAGGCCGCCCTCGACCGCTCCGAGCGGCCCGGCCGGGTCAGCCTGCTCCTGCTGCTCGCCGGCCTCCTGGTCGGCGCGGCGGTGGGCCTGAGCTTCGTCGCCAACGAGCAGGCCCAGCCGATCATCCTCGGCCTCCTGGCGCTGCTGGCCATGGCGGGCGTCTTCTGCCTGTTCGCCTTCGCGATCGGGGCGATCCAGCTCACCGGCCAGGGCACCCGCAACGACGTCACCAAGGCGGTGGTCGATGCCGCGCCCGACGGCATGATCGCCATGGAGGAGGGCGGTCGGCCGATCTACGCCAATGCCGCCTACCTGAAACTCGCCGGCAGCGACACCTTCACCAACCTGCGTCCCGTCGAGCGGGTCTTCGTCGGCTCGCCCGAGGTCTCGGAGGCGGTCTACCGCCTCGCGCAAGCCGCGCGCGAGGGCCGCTCCCTGTCGGAGGAGATCCGCATGGCGCCCCCGCCCGGCGGGGCGGCGGAGCGCGACTTCGCCTGGTTCCGCATCGGCGTGCGGCCGTTGCCGCTGCCGCGCCGGCCGGTGGCCCTGTGGAGCGTCGCCGACATCACCCACGAGCGCGAGCGCCAGGAAAACGTCTTCCAGGAGCTCCAGCACGCGATCGATTACCTCGATCACGCGCCCGCCGGCTTCATGGCGGTCGATCCCAAGGGGTCGGTCGTCTACATGAACGCGACGCTCGCCGCCTGGCTCGGCCACGACCTGGCGCAGGTCGGCTCGGGTGGATTGCGCCTGTCCGAGATCCTGCCCGACGATCTCGGGCCGGTGCTGATCGGCGGCAAGGGCGAGCCCGGCGAGGTCCGCACCGACCGCTTCGACCTCGATCTGCGCCGGCGCAACGGCCACCCGCTCTCGGCCCGGCTCTACCACCGCGTCGCCTACGGCCAGGACGGGCGGCCGGGCGACTCGCGCACCCTCGTGCTCAACCGCTCCGCCGGCGGGGAGACCGAGGATCCGCAGCAGGCAGCCGAGCTGCGTTTCGACCGCTTCTTCAACACCAGCCCGGTCGCGGTGGCGACGCTCGCCGCCGACGGGCGGCTGGTCCGCGCCAACGCCTCCTTCGCCCGGCTGTTCGGCACCCTGCCGCGCACCGGCGACGGCAGCGAGGTGGGGCCGCCGGTGCGCGACTTCGTCGTCGAGCGCGACCGCCACGTGATCGAAGCCGCGGCTCGGGCGGCCGCGGAGGGGCGGGGCGACGTGCCGCCGGTCGAGATCGGGGTCTCGGCCCCGGTCAACCGCTCGGCCCGGATCTGGCTCAGCCCCGCCGGCAGCGCCGGCGGCGCGGAGGGCGCGGTGATCCTCTACGCCCTCGACACCACGGCCCAGCACCAGCTGCAGCAGCAGGTCAACCAGGCCCAGAAGATGGAGATGGTCGGCCAGCTCGCCGGCGGCATCGCGCACGACTTCAACAACGTGCTGCAGGCGATCATCGGCTACTCGGACCTGCTGCTGGCGAGCCACCGGCCGACCGACCCGGCCTTCCAGGACATCATGCAGATCAAGCAGAACGCCAACCGGGCCGCGAGCCTGGTGCGGCAGCTGCTGGCCTTCTCGCGCCGCCAGACCCTGCGGCCGGAGGTGATCCATCTCGGCGAGGCCCTCTCCGACCTCACCCTGCTCCTGAAGCGCCTGCTCGGCGAGCGGGTCGAGCTCGACCTCAAGCACGGCCGCGACCTCTGGCCGGTCAAGGCCGACGTCAACCAGTTCGAGCAGGTGATCGTGAACCTCGCGGTCAATGCCCGCGACGCGATGCCGGAGGGCGGACGCCTGCTGATCCGCACCGCCAACATGACCGCCGAGGCGGTGGGGGCGCTTCGCCTCAACGGCCTGCCCGGCGCCGACCACGTGCTCATCGAGGTCAGCGACACCGGCACCGGCATGACCCCGGAGGTGATGGAAAAAATCTTCGAACCGTTCTTCACCACGAAAGAGGTCAACAAGGGCACGGGCCTCGGCCTGTCGACGGTGTTCGGCATCGTCAAGCAGTCGGGCGGCTATATCGACGTGCGCTCGACCGTCGGCCAGGGCACGGTCTTCGCCATCTACCTGCCGCGTCACGTGCCGGTGCCGGAGACGGAGGCCCCCGAGGCCCTGCCCGCGCTCGCCCCGCCGGCTCCCGGA
>JAEWKL010000597.1 GCA_023386115.1 Pseudomonadota bacterium | reverse complement strand
GAGCCTGACCGGCCAGTCCCGTCGCGCGCTCGCGCTCCGCCGCCAGGCCGCTCTCGGCCTCGCCGAGGCGGGCCTGCCGGGCGGCAATCAGGGCGGTGAGGCGCTGGCGCTCGGCAGCCCAGCCCTTGATGTCGCCGCGCAGGGTCTCCTGATCGGCGGCGATGAGGCCGCGCAGACGCACCAGCTCGGCGAGGTCGCCCGCCAGGGTCTCGGCCTCGCCCTGCAATTCGGGCACCACGGCGCCGAGCAGCATCGAGGTGCGGATCGCCGCCAGAACGTCCTCTGGCCGTACCAGCACCGCCGGGGGCGGGCGCCGTCCCATGCGCTGGAGCGCCGCCAGCACCTCCGCGATGACGCCGCGGCGGGCCTCCAGCGAGCGGCGGAGCGCCGTCTCGCTGCCCGCCATGGTCTGGAGCCGCGCCTCCAGGTCGGAGATGCGGGTTTCGGCTTCCTGAGCCTTGCGGGCGGCGTCGATCAGGGCCTGGTTGAGGCGGGCACCGTCGCCCTTGATCTCGGCCACCTCGCGCTCGAGCTTGGCCCGGGTCTCGGCGTTGGCCTGGAGCGCGGTTTCGATCGCCCGCAGGCTCTCGGCCCGCCGGTCCTTCTCGGCTTGCGCCTTCGCCACCGGATCCTGGGCCTTCGCCGCAGGATCCGGATCAGGCGCCGGCTGGGCGCAGGCGAGGGTCGCGGCCGTCAGGACCGCGGCGATGGCGGGGGGAAGCGCTCGGATCACGGGGCGCCGCGGTGATAGGGATGGCCGGAGAGGATCGTCATGGCCCGGTAGAGCTGCTCGAGTGCCAGGACCCGGACGAGCCCGTGCGGCAAGGTGGCGGCCCCGAAGGCGAAGACCAGGTCCGCCCTCGCCCTGACACTAGGATCGAGGCCGTCGGCGCCGCCAATCACGATGGCGAGACCGGGCCGGCCGCCATCGCGCCAGGCGCCGAGCTGGTCGGCGAAAGCAAGGCTCGTCACCGCCTTGCCGCCCTCGTCGAGGACGACCGTAGCGGCGCCCGGCGGGACCGCCGCCAGGATCGCGCCGGCCTCCTCGGCGCAGCGGTCCGGCGCCCGACGAGCCCGGCTCTCCGGGATCTCGGTCAGCTGCACGGCGGAGAAGCCGAGGCCACGGCCCAGCGCGTCGGCGCGGCCGCGATACTCCTCAGCGAGGTCGCGCTCGGGGCCGCGCTTGAGGCGGCCCACCGCGACGAGGGCGACCCGCATGGCGGCGTGTCCGTACGTCTGCGCGTCGGGCGATCAGCCGGCGAGGCGATCGACCGGCCGGTTGGCGCCCCAGATCTTCTCGAGGTTGTAGAAGTGCCGCACCTCGGGTCGGAAGATGTGGACCAGGAGGTCGCCGGCGTCGATCAGCACCCAGTCGCAGGCCGGCAGGCCCTCGACCCGGGGATTGCCGAAGCCACGGGACTTCAGCTCCTGGATCACCTTGTCGGCGATGGAGCCGACATGGCGCTGCGAGCGGCCGGAGGTGATGATCATGGCGTCGGCGATGGACGTCTTGCCGGCGAGGTCGATCTCGACGGTCTCCTCGGCCTTCATGTCCTCGAGGCAGGCGAGGGCAACCGACCTCATGTCCGCGGCCTCGGGCGCCTGCGCCTCGGGCTGCGCGGGAAGCTCTGTGTCCTGAGCTTCGTGAGAGATTGCTTCGTTCAGTGCCGACCCCTGTCGATGAAGGCGCCCGATGGCGCCGCGAGACGATAATGCCCGCGGCATACGCGGTGCCGATGCCATTGGACGATGACAGTGGCGAACCGATGGCGGTTTTTCAAGCTGGTGGGCGTAAATCCCGGGCAATCGTCCGCGATCAGCGCGCGGGCCGGGCCGTGGCGGCGCGGAGTGCCGTCGAGGACAGGCTGTTGCGCGGCCCGTGCAGGAAGACCCAGGCCGGCGGCGTCCTGTCGGCCAGGGTCGGGGCGGCGGCCTCGTTGAGGCGCGAGCCCGCGAGCGCCCTGGCGGCGGGAGAGGCGATCGCCTTGAAGGTGTAGCCGGGACGATCGATCACCGCGATCGGCATCCGGGCGGCGATCGTGCGCCAGCCGCGCCAGCGATGGAAGCTCGCCAGGCTGTCGGCGCCCATGATCCAGACGAAGCGGACCTCCGGGTGCCGCAGGGTGAGCCAGGTCAGGGTCTCGACGGTGTAGCGGGCCCCCAGAGCCGCCTCGAAGTCGGTGACGGCGATCCGTGGGTCGCGGGCCACCGCCCGGGCGCCCTCGGCGCGGGAGGCGGCGTCGGGCAGGTGGCGGCGGTCCTTGAGCGGGTTGCCGGGGCTCACCAGCCACCACACCCGGTCAAGGGCGAGCCGCCGCAGGGCCAGCCGGCTGACATGCCGGTGGCCGGCATGGGCCGGGTTGAACGAGCCGCCGTAGAGGCCGACCCGCAGGCCCGGCGCAACGGGCGGCAGGCGCACGATCACGCGCGCGGTTCCGGGGCGTCGCGCCTCCCGCCTCAGGCCGTCACGGGCGGATCTGCCCGGTGCCGTGGACCCGGTACTTGAAGGTGGTGAGCTGCTCGACGCCGACCGGGCCGCGCGCATGCATCCGCCCGGTGGCGATGCCGATCTCGGCGCCGAAGCCGAACTCGCCGCCATCGGCGAACTGGGTCGAGGCGTTGTGGACGACGATCGCCGAATCGACCTCCGCCAGGAAGCGCTCCGCCGCCGCCCGATCCTCGGTCAGGATCGAGTCGGTGTGGTGCGAGCCGTAGGTCTCGATGTGGTCGATGGCGGCCTCGAGCCCGTCCACCACCCGCACCGAGATGATCGCGTCGAGATACTCGGTGCGCCAATCCTCCTCGGTCGCCGGCGTCACCCGGGGATCGACCGCCCGCGCCGCCTCGTCGCCGCGCACGGCGCAGCCGGCCTCCAGGAGGTCAGTCACCAAGGGCCCAAGATGGGTGCCGGCGCAGGCGCGGTCGACCAGCAGGGTCTCGGCGGCGCCGCAGATGCCGGTGCGGCGCAGCTTGCTGTTGCGCACGATGCTGCGGGCCATGGCGAGGTCGGCGGCCGCGTGGACGAAGACGTGGCAGATCCCCTCCAGATGGGCGAAGACCGGCACCCGCGCCTCGTCCTGCACCCGGGCCACCAGGCCCTTGCCGCCGCGGGGCACGATCACGTCGATGGCGCCGTCGAGGCCGGTGAGCATGGCGCCGACCGCCGCCCGGTCGCGGGTCGGCACGAGTTGGATCGCGTCCGCCGGCAGGCCGTGGCGGGTCAGCCCCTCGCTCATCGCGGTCGCGATGGCGGTGGCGCTGCGGTGGCTCTCGGAGCCCGCGCGCAGGATCGCGGCGTTGCCCGCCTTCAGGCAGAGCGCGCCGGCATCCGCCGTGACGTTGGGGCGGCTCTCGAAGATCACCCCGACAACGCCGAGCGGCGTCGCCACCCGCTCGATCATCAGGCCGTTCGGCCGCTCATAGGTCGCGAGGGTGCGGCCGACCGGATCGGGCAGGCCGGCGACGCTCGCCAGGGCCTCGGCGATCGCTTCGATCCGGGCGGGGTTCAGCGCCAGCCGGTCGAGGGTGGCGGCGGGCAGGCCCTTGGCGCGGGCCTCCGCCATGTCGGCGGCATTGGCCTCGAGGATCGCCGGGCCCGGGGGGCCCGAGGGGGGGGCG
>JAEWKL010000302.1 GCA_023386115.1 Pseudomonadota bacterium | reverse complement strand
GCCCTCGGCCGAGAAGCGCGCCACATTGTCGGGCACGACGTCGCTCCCGGCGACGTCGAGGCCGGCCCGGCGCAGGGCCTGCGCCATGCCGTAGCCCATCGAGCCGAGACCGATCACCGCGACGCGGGCGGGTGTGTCGCTCATGCGCTTTCCTCCCTGCGGACCGCTCGTGCGGCCCGTGCGGGCCGTGAACGGCCCGGACCTGCGCGATCTGTCGCCGCGCCATCGCCCCAAGCTCTAGCACTGATTTGGCAGCGCTGCCAATCCGGATCATGGATCCGTTGAGCCGGCCCGGGAACCATGACATCGTGGCGCTCCCGAGCCGCCGTGACAAGGTGCCGGGGAGAGGGGAGGGCGGATGGACGAAGGGGGCAAGGAAGTCTTCGCGGCCGAGGACGAGGGTTTGAGGGACGGGATCGGCCGGCGCCCGATCACCCTCGCGGACGTCGCCCGCGAGGCGCGGGTCGGCGAGAGCACGGTGTCGCGGGTCCTGCGCAGCCACGGCTCGTTCTGGCCCAAGACCCGGGCCCGGGTCGAGGCGGCGGTGGCGCGCCTCGGCTACGTCCCGAACCGCATCGCCGGGACGCTGGCCTCCACCGGTTCCCGGTTGATCGGCATCGTCATCCCCTCGCTCACCAACATCGTCTTCCCGGACCTCCTGCGCGGCGCGACCGCGGCCCTGGAGCAGGAGGGCTTCCAGTCGGTCATCGCCGTCACCGACTACGACCAGGACCGCGAGGAGGCGGTGGTCGACTCGCTCCTGAGCTGGCGCCCGGCCGGGCTGATCGTCACCGGGCTCGAGCACAATCCGGGCACGCGGCGCCGGCTCATGGCCAGCGGCGTCCGGGTGGCCGAACTCCTCGACACCGACGGGCCGGGGCTCGACATCGTGGTCGGCTATTCCAACCGCGCCGCCGGCGAGGCGAGCGCCCGCCACCTCGCGGGCCGCTCCTATCGCCGCATCGGCTATATCGGCCACGACCTGACCAAGGATAAGCGCGCCGCCAAGCGCTACGCGGGTTTTCGCGAGGGACTGAGCGCGGCCGGGCTCGCGCTCGCCGGCGAGGAGCGGGTGGCGAGCCCGTCCTCGGTCGAGGCCGGCCGGCACGGGCTGGAGTCCCTGCTGGCCCGGGTGCCGGACCTCGACGCGGCCTATTTCTCGAACGACGACATGGCGCTCGGCGGCTACTTCCACTGCCTCGCCCACGGCATCGCGGTGCCGGGCCGGCTGGCCCTGTTCGGTTATAACGGCCTCGATGTCGGCCGGCTGATGCCGCAGCCGCTCGCCACCATCCGCACCCCGCGGGTCGAGGCCGGCGCGACGGCGGCCCGGCTCCTCTGCGCCGGGGGGCCGGCGATTGTGGTGGATCTCGGCTTCGAGCTGATCGAGGGAGCGACGGCGTGACGGATGTATCGACCAAGAGCGAATCCGCCTTGCGGGAGGCGATCTGCCGCTTCGGCCGCTCGCTGTTCGAGCGCGGCCTGACCCCCGGCTCGTCGGGCAACATCTCGCTGCGCCTCGACGACGGCGGCTGGCTGGTGACGCCGACCAACGCCTCGCTCGGCTTCCTCGACCCGGCCCGCATCTCCCGCCTCGACCGCGACGGGCGGCTCCTGTCGGGCGACAAGCCCACCAAGGAGATCCCGCTCCACGGCGCCCTCTACGACAGCCGGGCCTCGGCCCGGGCGATCGTCCATCTCCACTCCACCCATGCCGTCGCGATCTCGATGCTGCCGGAGATCGACCCGCGCGCCGTGCTGCCGCCGCTCACCCCCTACAGCCTGATGCGAGCCGGCGCGGTGGCGCTGGTGCCGTATTACCGCCCCGGCGACCCGGCGGTGGCGGACGCCATCCGGGGCTTGGCCGGGCGGTATTCCTCGGTGCTGCTCGCCAATCACGGGCCCGTGGTCGCCGGCGACGATCTGGAGGCCGCGGTCTTCGCCACCGAGGAATTGGAGGAGACCGCCAAGCTCTACCTGCTCCTGCGCAATCTCAACCCGCGCCACCTGACCCCGGCCCAGGTGCAGGACCTGGTGGTGCAGTTCGGCCTGACGCTGCCGGAGCATGGGCACGAGCATTGATGGCTTGTTTGACGAGCCCGACAATCGTGATGCCCGCACGGTCATTCCGGGGCCGCGCAGCGGAGCCCGAGATCCAGAAACTCAGCTGGGAGAGGATAATACCAACGGTCGTTGAAAACGACCTTTGGTTCCGTTCTCGAATTTTCGCCAAGCCTCTGGCTTAGCGTCGAAAATTCAAGATGGATCAACGGCCTCGTCGATCCCGGGCCTGCCCGGGATCGAATCGATGCGTCAGCATCTTAGGCCGTTGGTATAAGGCGGAAGGCGTTCGCCTTTCCCGCCGCCCTCAGCGGCTCTGGATTCGGGCTCCGCTGCGGGCTCCGGAATGATTCGGAAAGGGTCAATGCTGTTGATCGAGGCAAGCAGCCTCAGCTCTTTCATTCAACAGCGAGTGTCTATTCGAACCACGAGAGCCGATCACTGCGACCATGGCCGACGATCCCGCCTCGGTGACGACCGACAAGGCGCTCGTCTCGTCCCTCCCGGGCGGACGGGCGGTGGTCGACTGGTTCGGGTTCTGCCCGAGCTTCCACGATGCCACCCTGGAAAGCATCACCATCGCGAATGGCAGCGCGGCGCTCACGCTCAGGGCGTTCCGAATGACAGATCGGACCGACGAGAACGGTTATTTCATCCTCGATCGGCACACGCAGGTCGTCATCCGCATGCGCCGCGTCACTGGACTGAGCCTCACGGGCGACGCCGTATCCATCATCTCGGAGCTGACAGTCCGGCGCCTGCCCGCGACGCCGGACCGGTCCGAATGGCCGACCTGCGACGGGCCCGCGGCGGGCGACATCGAGGTCGCGTTCGGCACCTCGATCGGTCTCACCGGATCGTTCTACGCGAAGGAAGTCGAGTTCGAGCTTTTGCCTGCCGAAGAACCAGCGTAGCGCGAGAAGACTCGAAGACATCTCCGGCCCTGGCGCTCCCAAGGGGACTCGAACCCCTGTTTTCGCCGTGAGAGGGCGACGTCCTAGACCGCTAGACGATGGGAGCTTGCCGGGCGGGATGGCGGGGGTATAGCCACGGGCCTGGACGGGCACAAGCCCGAAATCGTATCCCGGCGACGTTTTCGACCGAGACGGCTAAAACGAAGCGACAGGGGCGGTGGGCAGGAATGGTGGTTGTGAGCGAGGCTGACGTGCGGGAGGGCGTGATCCTGCCGGGGGAGGGGAGCGAGCGCCTGGACCGCGCCCTGGCGCAGCTGTGGCCGGATCTGTCGCGCAGCCGCCTGCAGGCGCTGATCCGCGAGGGCCAAGTGACCCTGGAGGACGCCGCCATCGGCGATCCCTCCGCCAAGGTGGTGGGCGGCCAGCGCGTCGCCGTGACGGTGCCGCCGCCGCGCCCGGCCGAGCCGGAGCCGGAGGCCCGCGACCTCGCGATCGTCTACGAGGACGACGACCTGATCGTGATCGACAAGCCGGCCGGGCTCGTGGTGCATCCGGGGGCCGGCAACGACAGCGGCACGCTCGTCAACGCGCTGCTCGCCCATTGCGGCGCCAGCCTGTCGGGCATCGGCGGGGTCGCGCGGCCGGGCATCGTCCACCGCCTCGACAAGGACACGACCGGCCTGATGGTGGTGGCGAAGACCGACCTCGCCCATCAGGATCTCTCGGCGCAATTCGCCGATCACGGCCGCACCGGGCCGCTGGAGCGGGCCTACCTGGCCCTGGTCTGGGGCCTGCCCGCTCCCGCCACCGGCACGATCGACGCCGCGCTCGCGCGCTCAGAGCGCAACCGGGAGAAGATCGTGGTGGTGCGCGAGGGCCGTGGCCGCCACGCGATCACCCATTACCGTCTGGAGGCCGCGCTCGGGGCGCAGGAGCCGGTGGGGCTGGTGCGCTGCCGGCTCGAGACCGGGCGCACCCACCAGATCCGCGTGCATCTGGCGCATCGCGGCCATCCCCTGCTCGGGGATGCGGTCTACGGCGCGGCGTTCCGCACCAAGGCGAATCGCTTGGGAGCGGAGGCCCGCGCGGCGCTCGATGCACTTGGCCGCCAGGCACTGCACGCGGCTCTGCTCGGCTTCCGCCATCCCCGCACCGGCGAATCCTTACGCTTCGAGAGCCCGCCGCCGGCCGACATGGCCCAGCTGATCGCGGCGCTGACGCCCTGAGACCGCGGCCCCGCGCGCCCGGCGACGGTTTGTGAGATCTTGGCGGGACGAAAACCCCCTCCCCGGACGTTTCATTGACAGGGACGGGCTCGCGCCTCACCCTGCGGCAGTGCGGCACCGCACGCGGCGAACCGCCACGGCAGCACAAAACGCCGACTCACGCGTTAGTCGCGACACCCGTCGCTACACGGCCGGACCGCCCTCTGCTATGGTGGTGGATCGAACGGCCGGCCAACGGGAGGTCGTTCGCGCTCGCCCGTCTGTCAGGGGGAGCTTCTAGGAGGTTGGAATGGCTGCTGCACTTCCCGTGCTCGCCAACGAAGGGGGCCTGTCGCGCTACCTCGACGAGATCCGCCGGTTTCCGATGCTGGAGCCGACGGAAGAGTACATGCTCGCCAAGAGCTGGCGCGAGCATGGTGATCGCGACGCCGCCCACAAGCTCGTGACCTCCCACCTGCGGCTCGTGGCCAAGATCGCTATGGGCTATCGCGGCTACGGCCTGCCGATCGGCGAGGTGGTGTCCGAGGGCAATGTCGGCCTGATGCAGGCGGTCAAGCGCTTCGATCCCGACAAGGGCTTCCGCCTCGCCACCTACGCGATGTGGTGGATCAAGGCGGCGATTCAAGAATACATCCTGCGCTCGTGGTCGCTCGTGAAGATGGGCACGACCGCGAACCAGAAGAAGCTGTTCTTCAACCTGCGCAAGGCGAAGGGCCGGATCTCCGCCCTCGACGAGGGCGACCTGCGCCCCGACCAGGTCAAGCAGATCGCCACCCGCCTCGGCGTGCCCGAGCAGGACGTGATCGACATGAACCGCCGCCTCGGCGGCGACGCGTCGCTCAACGCCCCCTTGCGCGAGGAGGGCGAGGGCGAGTGGCAGGACTGGCTCGTCGACGACAGCCCGACGCAGGAGACCGTGCTCGCCCGCGAGGAGGAGGGGCAGAACCGCCTCGCCGCCCTCAAGGACGCTCTCGGCGTGCTCAACCCGCGCGAGCGCCGCATCTTCGAGGCCCGCCGCCTCGCCGACGACCCGATCACGCTGGAAGATCTGTCCAGCGAGTTCGGCGTCTCCCGCGAGCGCGTGCGGCAGATCGAGGTGCGGGCCTTCGAGAAGGTCCAGGATGCGGTGAAGCGCAACCTCGCCACCCGCGAGGCGCCGCGGGCGGGGGTGCCGGCTTAAGCAAGCCGGCCACCGGCTCGCAGGGCCGGCCCCGGTCCGCAGGGCCGGCGCTACCCCATCGGCGCGTCACCCCATCGGCACGAAAGCCGAGAGGCCGATCAGCACCAAGGGCATCGCCACCAGGGCCAGCACGGTCTGCACCGCCGTGATGCCCGCCATCAGGGCCGCGTCGCCGCCGAGCTGGCGGGCCAGGATGTAGGCCGAGGAGGCGGTGGGCAGCACCTGGAACAGCAGGGCCGTGGTCAGGGCCGGCCCGTGCAGGCCGAGGAGCGAGGCCACGAGCAGGGTCGCCGCCGGCATCGCCAGGAACTTCATCGCCGAGGCCGAGACGACCGGCCGCAGCCAGGCCCGTGCCCCCTCGAATTCGAGCGCCGCCCCGACGCAGAGCAGGCCGAGCGGTAGCGAGGCCGCGCCCAGCGTGCGCAGGGCCGGCTCCAGCCCCGGCGGCAGCCCCCAGCCGAGGAGCCGGAAGGCCAGCCCCGCGAGCGACGACACGATCAGCGGGTTGGTGGCGAGCTGCCGGGCGATCCCGCGCGGCGTCAGCCTCGCCGCGCCGTGGCGGGCGAAGACCAGCACGCACAGGACGTTGACCGTCGGGACGATCGCCGCGTTGCAAATCGCCGCGAGCGCGATCCCCTGCGCCCCGAACAGCCCGGCGGCGAGCGTGACGCCGACATAGTTGTTGAAGCGGACGCTGCCCTGGAACACCGAGGTGAAGGCCGGCCCGTCGACCCGGAAGAGAGGCCGCGCCGCCACGACGAGGACCGCCACGACGAGCGTCGAGAGGATCAGGGTCAGGGCGAGCGCGCCCACCGGCACCGCCTCGACCCGGGCGGTGGCGAGGCTGTGGAAGAACAGGCTCGGCAGCAGCACGAAGTAGCCCAGCCGCTCGGCCTGCGGCCAGAAGCCCTCGGCAAGGAAGCGGCGCCGGCGCATGGCCAGGCCGAGGGCCGTGAGGATGACGATCGGCAGGAGGGCCAGCAGGACGGCACTGGTCATGAGGCGGGGTTCATGGAGCGGGGCTCACGGCGAGGTTGCCTTCGGCGGG
Organism: Pseudomonadota bacterium; assembly: GCA_023386115.1. Classification (GTDB taxonomy): domain Bacteria; phylum Pseudomonadota; class Alphaproteobacteria; order Rhizobiales; family Beijerinckiaceae; genus Methylobacterium. Next base: position 2,744 of record JAEWKL010000302.1, on the reverse strand, counting down.
GCGGACGAAGTCCGCGGCGGACCCGGATTGTTGGGGCCAGAGCTCAGCTTAGCCGGCAGGAAGGCCGTATCCCAGCCGATCCCGGGAGGGACGGCCATGCGCGGGTCGGCGGGATCCGCCCGGGCCGACCGTCGAGGGAGCGAGGCTCCAGGCTTCTTGGCCGATCCGGGGCCAGGTGTTGACCCGGAGGACGAACTGCCCGCGATGGAGGTGGGGAATCCACGGCTCGGGCGCTGCGGGCGTCCGGCCACCGCCGTCGCGCTTAACCGTGACATGTCATCCATCTGACGTAGAGGTACTTTTCGTTAACCATACGGAAGTAGCACGGAGAGACTTCTCTCGGAGTCGTTCCATGCTGCGGCTGTCCAACGTCAAGATCCTGTATAAGATCGCCAGCGTGATCGCGATGATCACCCTCATCGTCGGCGGCTGCATCTGGTACGCACAGTCGCGGATGACGAGCATCGACGACGCCTACAGCCTGTTCATCACGCGGGAGGCGCGCGCCGTGGCGACCGCGCGGCGGGTGAACGGCCTCGCCTACACGCTCAATTACTGGGTCTACCGCATCATCGCCGAGACCGACGATGCCCAGATGAAGGCCGCCGATGCCGGGTTCCAGGCGACGGTCCCGATGATGACGAAGACGCTGGCCGACCTGTGGAGCGAGGCGCCGACCTTCACGGCCCGCCTCGACGCCCAGGCGGCCCGCGTCGAGCGCTTCGTGAAGGACGTCGTCGAGGTGCGCCGCCTCGGTTCGGCCAACCACAACGCCGAAGCCATCGACCTCGTGCATCGCGAGATCGACCCAACCTTCAAGGCGATGATCGACGAGAGCGCTGCGCTCGCCGACGATATCCGCAGCTACATGGAAAAGGGATCGGACGGCCTCACCGACGAGACCAACGCCACCCGCTCGAGCTTGATGGGCTTGAGCGCGGCGGGTATGGCCGCCGGTCTCCTGGCCGCGATCCTCATCGCCGTGTACGGCATCACGCGCCCGCTCGGGCGGCTCGTCGCGGTGCTGGAGCGCATGGAAGCGGGCGAGATCGATGCCGAGATCAAGGAGGCGGCCCGCGGCGATGAGGTCGGCGCGGTCGGCCGTGCCGTCGAAGGCATCAAGACCCTGGTGGCCCGGAAGGCCGCGGAGCAGGCCGAGATCAAGCGGCTCGCCGACGAGGCCGCGGCGCAGGAGCGCCGGCGCACGATGATCGAGCTGGCCGACGGGTTCGAGCGGGCGGTGGGCGGCGTCGTCGGCATCGTCTCGTCCTCCGCCACGGAACTTCAGGCGACGGCGCAGCAGATGAGTTCGGCAGCGGCCGAGACGGCGGCCCAGTCGACCACGGTCGCGGCGGCGGCCGAGGAGGCGGCGGCCAATGTCGGCACGGTGGCGGCGGCGGCCGAGGAGCTGGGGAACGCGGTGCAGGAGATTGGGCGGCAGGTCGCCGGCTCGTCCGGCCTGGCTCAGGCCGCTGTGGCCGAGGCCGACCAGACCTCGCAGCTGGTGCAGCAGCTCAGCCAGGCCGCCGAGCAGATCGGCGCCATGGTCGGGCTGATCTCCTCGATCGCCGGCCAGACCAACCTGCTCGCCCTCAACGCCACCATCGAGGCGGCGCGGGCCGGGGCGGCGGGCCGCGGCTTCGCGGTGGTGGCAGCCGAGGTGAAGGAGCTCGCCGCACAGACAGCCAAGGCCACCGAGGAGATCGGCCAGCGCATCGGCCAGGTGCAGGGGGTGACGAGCCGCGCGGTCGGCGCCATCGGCACCATCACCGGGCGCATCCAGGAGATCAACGCCGTCGCGGCCTCGATCGCCGCCGCGGTGGAGCAGCAGGGGGCGGCCACCCAGGAGATCGTCCGCAACGTGGCGCAGGCGGCCAGCGGCACCTCCGAGGTCACCGGCAACATCGCGGGCGTGGCGCGCGCCTCAGAGGATACGGGCGCGGCCGCGTCCCAGGTGCTGGCCTCGGCCTCCGAACTGTCGCGCCAGTCCGAGCGCCTCACGTCCGAGGTCGCGCGCTTCCTCTCCACGATCCGGGCGGCGTGAAGGCGGATCGCGAGCCATCAACAGGCGGGCCCCGTCGCGCAGACGGGACCCCCGTCCGGGCTTTAAGGCCGATCGGCCGGGATGCGGCGGCTCACGGCTGCCACTGCGCGAAGGCCTCCCGCATCACCTTCTCGCCGGCATTGCCCTTCTCGAAGGTCAGGATCGCGCGATTGCCGTTGGCGTAGCGGATCGGCAGGTCGATCCAGTTGCGCTTGAGCAGCAGGTCGCTGTTGCGCTCGATATCGGCCTTCAGGTTGGAGAGGCCGATCAGGAACAGGTTGTCGCGCACCGGCACCGGCAGGCCGGAAACCGGCGAGCCGCGGCCGGATTCGTCGTCCTTGAACTGGATCAGGCCAACATCGCGCACGGTGCGGTTCTGGTCGGTCGTGGTGAAGGTGAGTTCGATGATGTGCGAGGCCGGCAGCGTCGCGTCGGTGTTGCGGCGCAGGACCAGGGCGAGGCTCAGGCCTGCATCGGGCACGTCGATCGTGGCGCGCACCACGGTCTGGAGCGGCTGGCCCTGGCCGGCATTGATCGCGTCGAGGCGCCAGACCACCCGGGCCTGCGTCGCCTTCGGCGCCGAGCCCTGCGGGCCGTTCTCCTCGTAGAGCGTGCCGCGCTGCGCCACCGCGATGTCGGGCGTCGGCGAGGGACGGGCCGGGGTGCCTGGCTGGGGCGCGGCGGGGGCAGGGGCCGGGAC
>JAEWKL010000280.1 GCA_023386115.1 Pseudomonadota bacterium | reverse complement strand
GCCGCGTTCGGGGCGGGGCATCCGGACCCGCCACCGGACGGCGGCGGGCCCTCGGACGGGTGCGATCAGAATACCTTGATCAGAACAGCTCGATCAGAACAGCTCGATCATGGGCGCGTCGGGGGCCGCGAAGGCCGTCCCGACCGTGCTCGCATCCGTCCGGCGCTGGACCTGGGTGACGTAGCGTGCCCGGACCGCGTCGAGCAGGCGGCCCGGGTCGATCGGGCTTCCTGGCGGAGAGCCGTCCAAGGTGGCGCGAAGGTCGCCGAGAAGCTCGTGCAGCATCCGCACCGATCCGCCCACCGCCTCGATCTGCTGGCGCACGACGTCCTGGAACTGGATCTGGCCGAACACGGTGAGCACCTGATCGCCCACCCGCCCGCTCAGCGCCGCGATCTCGCCGAACTCGGTCTCGGCCATGCCGGCGATGGCCTGGGTGGTGGTGCCGACGATCCCGTCGAGGTCGCTCATCATGGTCCGGATGCGCGCCTCCTCCGCCTCGGCCCGCTCAGTGCTGCGGACCGCGACCACGACCTCGTCGACGGTCTGCTGCACGGTCGCGACCCGGCGCCTTGCCTCGGCGATGGCCTCCTGCGACCCTTGGGCCAGGGCCTGGAGCTCCCTGGCGATGACCTGGAACCCGGCGCCGTGGCTGCCGGCGCGGCTCGCCTCGATATTGGCGTTGAGGGCGAGCATCCGCGTGGCCGAGCCGATCTTCTCCAGCCCCGCCGTCAGCGTCTCGAGGCTGTGCATCTGCTCGCCGACCCCGCCGATGGCCGCGATCTCGCCGCGCGTCCCCTCCAGGCGATCGAGCAGGTAGGTGTTGAGCGTCCCGGCGAGGCCGCGCAGGGCCGTCTCGCTGTCCGCGGCGAGGCCGACCATGCGCGTGCGCGTGCGGGTGACGCAGGCCGCGCTCAGGCTCTGGGCCGCGTCGAGGGATTGCAGGGCCGCGATGATGTCGCCGGCGGCTGTCTCCGTCTGGGCGACGATGCTGCGCAGGTGCTGTTCGGTCACGCTGAAGAACGGGTCGAGCTGCCCGAGCGTCGCGGCGGCCTCCGTCATCGTGGCGGGAGCCTGTATCGTCCCGACGGGGGCCTCTATTGCGCTGGCGGGGGCCTCCATTGTCCTGACAGGGGCCTCCATTGTCCTGGCAGGGGCCTGCATCGTCCTGGCAGGAGCCTGCATCGTTCCGGCGAGTGGCTGAGCCGGCGCCGCGATGGCCGGAGGAGCGGGGGACGCGGCCGGTGCAGTGCCGGAAGCCGGCACCGCGTCTCCGCTGCGCTGCAGGAACCGCACGGCGAGCCCGCCGCAGCCCGCATAGGCCGCGCCCAGGACCATCGACGAGGGGTGCACCACGCCGAGGATCCAGAGCCCGGCGCCGGCCACGATGCCTGCTCCCGCGCCCAGCAGGAGCGCCTTCAGGTCGGACCGGTCAGGGGCGGGGATGTCTGCGATCTGCATCGGGGCACGAGCCACAGGAGAGAGGGATGGGGCGCGGCAGCCCGAGACGCCGGTCCGAGCAGCGGGGAGCGTGGCCGCCCGGGGCGGCCGGGTGGGCGATCAGGCCGCGCGGGGCTGGACGGCCGGTGCGACCTGCCGGATGACCTGGAGCAGCTGGTCGGGCTGCACGGGCTTCACCAGCCAGCCGGTCGCGCCGGCCTTGCGGGCCTCGTCGCGCTTCTCCTGCTGCGACTCCGTCGTCAGGACGAGCATCGGCACGAAGCGGGTCGCGGCGAGCTTGCGCAGTTCCTGGATCAACTGGAGGCCGTTGATCCCGGGCATGTGGAAATCCGTGATGACGAGGCCGGGCGCGAGGCCCGTCTGCACCTTGGTCAGCGCCGCCTCGCCGGTGGCGGCCTGCTCCGTGGCATAGCCCGAGCGGGAGAGAATGCCCGACATGCTCGACAGGATCGTCGGTGAGTCATCGACGAGCAGAATGGTACTCATGACAATCATCTCCTCTACAAGCCGTCGCGAGCCGCGCGATCCCCTTCGGCGGGATCGAAGCTCCGAGCGGTGGTCCTGGCGTCGCGCTGTCTCGAGCGAGACTTCCTCCGCCGGAAGGCGCTTGAAGTATGTGTTACTTTTTACTTAACGCTCAGCTGTGATGATCTTGCTGATGACGTTATCGCAGAGTAATTCGAAATCTTCAACGGACCGTGTCTTTGGCTTGTAATATTTCACGGGTCGTTGCCGCCCGAAGGCCTCGGCGAGCGCGATGTCGGGGCGGATGCCCGCGAGCAGGCGCTCCCGGCCGAACTGGGCGGCGAGGCGCTCCAGGATCTCCCGCTGCATGGTCACACGCAGATCGACCTGGACGGGCAGGATCGACATTCCGTGCAGGCCGGCATTCAGCGAGGTGACGACCCGGAAGAACGAACGGGCGAACTGCCCGACGCCGTCGATGGCGAGGTGATGCAGGATCGTCGGCACGAGGACGTGGTGGGCGCTCGCGAGCGCGCTGACGAGCAGCGCATCCGCGGTGGGCCCGGTATCGATCAGGACGACCCGATAGGCTCCGGTGAGGGGCTCGAGCGCCGAGGCGAGAGCCAGGGGCGGCACCGTGGCGGAGGGGCCCTCGAAGGCGCGGTCGGCGGGCAGCACGTCGACATTCGGATAGTCGGTCGCCCGGATACCGTCGGCGAGCGACGCCCCGGTCCCCCGGAACACGTCGTGCACCGTCGGCTGGCCGGGCGCCGCCTTGACGCCGAAGCCGAGGCCGGCATGGCCCTGGCTGTCGAGATCGACGACGAGCACGCGCCAGCCGCGGTCGCCGAGCGCCGTCGCGAGGTTGACCGTCGTCGTCGTCTTCGCCGTCCCGCCCTTGCGGTTCGAGACGGCGATCACCCGCGCACTCATCCGGCCCGATCCCCTCTCGGCGCCTCCGCCCGCTTCAGGGCGCCGAGGCAGGAAGCGGCCACCGGATCGGCCGGCCCGCCGAGGATCGCCGGCCCCACCGCCATCAGCACCTGGAGGATGGCGGTGTGGGCCTGGTCGAGGCCGGTAACGTCGACCACCGGATCCGCCATCCCGCGCAGGGCGTCGAGCAGCGGCTCGGCTTCGTCGATCGGGCAGTGGCCGGTGAGCAGGAGGCAATCGTCGGTCAAGGCGAAGGGCATCAGACGAGGTCCGGCAGGTTGAGGATGAGGAGGACGCGGCCGTCGCCGAGGAGGGCGGTGCCCGAGAAGCCCGAGAGGCCGGCGAGCAGGCCGTCCATCGGCCGCACGATCACCTCCATCCGCTCCCGGAAGCCGTCGACCACGATGCCGACGCGCTCGCGCCCGATCCGGACCACCAGCACGGCCTCCTCGTCCGTCGGCTCGTCCGACTGCGGCAGGCCGAGGCTGTCGGCGAGCCGCACGAGGGGGATCACCGCGTCGCGCAGGACGAAGGTCTCGCGCTGCTTGATGCGGTGGATCTGGGAGCGGAGCACCCGCACGGTCTCCACCACCGACTCCATCGCCACCCCGAAATGCTGGCCGCGCACCATGACGGTGACGATGCGCGTCACCGTCATGGTGAGGGGCAACTGCACGGTCACGCAAGTCCCGGCGCCGACCCGGCTCGTGAGCCAGACGTCGCCGCCGGCCTTGCGCACGGCGGAGCGGACCACGTCCATGCCGACCCCGCGGCCCGACAGGTCCGAGACCTCCTCGCGGGTGGAGAAGCCGGCCGCGAAGACGAGATTGACGAGGTCCTCCGGCCCCATCTGCGCCGCCTGCTCGGCGGTGATCAGGCCGCCGCGCAGGGCCTTCTCGCGCACCCTCTCGGGGTCGATGCCGCGCCCGTCGTCGGAGACCTCGATGATGACGTTGTCGTTCTCCTGGCGCGCACAGAGACGCAGGGTGCCGTGATCCGGCTTGCCCGCCGCGCGCCGCGCCTCGGGCGTCTCGATGCCGTGGTCGAGGCTGTTGCGCACCATGTGGATGAGCGGGTCGGCAAGGCTCTCCAGCACGTTCTTGTCGGCCTCGGTGTCCTCGCCCAGGATGACGAGCGTCACCTCCTTGCCGAGCTTGCGCGAGATGTCCCGCACCAGCCGCGGGAAGCGCTGGAACACCTGGCTCACCGGCATCATGCGGATCGCCATCACGCCGACTTGCAGGCCCTGGGCGATGCGGTCGATGACGGCGTACTGCTCCTTGATCCCGCCCGAGCTGGCGCGAGCCCGAGACCTGCTCGACCCGCTCGGCGAGGTAGGCGAGGCCGTTCTTGGCCACCGTCAGCTCGGCGACGAAGTTCATCAGCGCATCGACCTTGCCCTGCTCCACCCGCAGCATCCGGGCGGGGGCGCGGCCCTCCTCGGCCGGCTTGGATTCGGCCGGCCGGGTCTCGGCCGGCCTGGCTTCTGTCGACTTGGCTTCTGTCGACTTGGCTTCTGTCGGCGTGACCTCCGTCGTCCTGGCCCCCACCGGCAGCGCCGCGGCCGGCTTGGCGTCGACCGATCCGGTCTCCGTCGACCGGATGGCAAGCCGGGCTTCCGTGAGATCCGGCGCGGCGGCCGGCGCGGCCC